>CAZREC010000103.1:0-8724 GCA_964599025.1 uncultured Muribaculaceae bacterium
GAGTGAGACCCCGATTCTGGAAATTTTTTCAAACGCCCTTTGCTTATTCAAGGACATAGGATAATAAATCATAGAAGTTATACCCCTCTCAGTAAGGTATTGCCTTAATTCGTCACGACTGCCCTTAACCTGAATAGTAAACTGATGGTATACATGCGTAGAGTTTTCAGACTCTTCCGGAACGATAATGCCATCAACACCCTCCAGGAGCTGCTTATATCTCTGTGCAAAGCGGTATCTGGCGGCAGAATATTCATTCAGATGTCTCAGCTTTATATTAAGAATTGCTGCCTGTATGGTGTCAAGCCTTGAATTACAGCCAATTATATCATGAAAGTATTTAACTTTCTGGCCATGGTCCGTAACCATTCTTATTTTGGAAGCTAGTTCTTTATCCTGTGTGAAAATTGCCCCTCCGTCTCCGTAGCAACCAAGGTTCTTTGTGGGAAAAAATGATGTGCAGCCAATATGTCCAATGGTTCCTGAATATACTTCTCTGCCGTCTTTATATCTGTATTTTGCCCCTAGTGCCTGAGCATTGTCTTCAATAACATAGAGGTTGTTTCTTCCCGCTATCTCCATTATCCTTTCCATGTCGCATGTCTGGCCAAAAAGATGGACAGGAACAATGGCTTTTGTTTTATTGGTTATGGAAGGCTCTATGTCCTCAATTTTTATATTGAATGTTCCGGGATACACATCCACAAGAACCGGCACAAGGCCCAGTAGCCCTACAACCTCTGCGGTAGCCGCATATGTGAAAGCAGGAACAATAACCTCGTCTCCCGGTTTGAGTTCAAGAGCCATCATTGCAATCTGAAGGGCATCTGTGCCATTGGCACAAGCTATGACATATCCGGAATTAAGAAATTCCGCAAGATTGACTTCAAATTCGGAAACTTCCCTCCCGTTAATAAAATTTGTATTATCAAGTACCTGTTGTATCGCCGCGTCTATCTCAGGTTTTATTTTTTTATACTGACCCTTAAGGTCTAACATTGGAATAGCCATGTGTTTATTAAAGATTTTACTTATACAAATGTATAAATATTCTTTCCCACTACAATAAATAACTACCTTTGCGCATTATGATCACTAATGACAGATATATAGGAATAGCTTCCGATCATGCCGGATTCGTACTCAAGGAGATACTCAAAAAGGAGCTCTCTGCAATGGGTTATCAGGCAAAGGATTTTGGCACATACTCTGCCGAAAGTATGGATTATCCCGATGTGGCCCATCCTCTTGCAGAGGCTGTAGTAAAAGGAGATGTAGCAGCAGGTATCGCTATTTGCGGGTCCGGAAACGGTATAAGCATGACAGTAAACAAACATCAGGGTATCAGGGCCGCTCTGTGCTGGACAACTGAAATTGCCTCTTTAGCAAGACAGCACAACAACGCAAATATTTGCTCACTGCCGGCAAGGTTTGTCTCCGAAGAACTGGCAAAGGAGATAGTGCATACATTTCTTTCAACCGATTTTGAAGGAGGAAGGCACTTGGTCCGGATTAATAAAATCAACTGTTAAGGATGTCTTTTTACACAATTGAAAAAGAAAATTGCAGTAAGGCTCTGGTGCGAAATTTTGAAGAATACTCTCATGGTATTGTAATTTCCGTGAACAAGCCCTATGGCTGGACATCTTCTGATGTTGTAAGGAAAATCAAGTTCAGAACCCAGCGCTTTTTCGGAGTCAGGAACATTAAGGTAGGGCATGCAGGAACACTCGACCCGCTGGCAACAGGGGTTCTCATAATTTGTCTGGGTAAAGCAACAAAACTTGCAGAAATGCTTCAGGCACAAGAGAAAGAGTATGTTGCAGGAATTACGTTCGGTTGCACCACTCCGTCATTCGATCTTGAAAAGGAGATTGACGCATACTTTCCATTCGAGCATATAACAATAGATTCAATAAAATCTGCACTTCCCGGCTTTATGGGAGAACTGGACCAGATTCCCCCGGTGTTCTCGGCAAAACTTGTAAACGGAAACAGATCTTATGAACTTGCGCGGGCAGGAGTTGAAAAAGAGCTGAAGCCTTCAAGGGTAACAATATACGCGCTGGAGGTCATCTCTTATATATCACCGTTATTAACGCTAAGAATAAGATGCAGTAAGGGGACATATATCAGGTCACTTGCCCGGGATCTGGGTCTGGCTCTGGAAAGCGGTGCTCACCTTTCCGATCTTGTAAGAACATCGTCCGGAGGTTTCTCCGTAAACAACAGCGTTACATTGGAGGATCTTGAGAATCTTATGAAAATAGAATAAATTATCATAGAGACGAAACATTTTCCTTAATCATACGTATAATAATAAGTTTGTCAAATTTTATATATGAAATTATCACAGTTTAATTATCCGCTTACTCCCGATCATATTGCAAAATATCCGGCCAAGTATCGCGATGAATCGAGATTATTAGTACTTCACAAAAAAAGTGGAGAAATTGAGCATAAAATCTTTAAGGATCTTTTGGAATACTGCTCCGTTGACGATGTATTCATTTTCAACAACACAAAGGTTTTCCCGGCCAGGTTAAACGGAAACAAAGAGAAGACAGGAGCAGAGATAGAGGTGTTTTTGCTCAGGGAGCTAAACAGCGAGCAGAAGTTATGGGATGTACTTGTTGACCCTGCCAGAAAGATACGAATTGGCAACAAACTTTATTTTGGAGATAACGACAATCTTGTTGCAGAGGTGATTGACAATACAACATCACGTGGCCGGACATTAAGATTTCTTTTTGATGGCACACATGATGAGTTCAAGGCCACATTATTCAAACTGGGAGAGATGCCGGTTCCCAAGTGGATCAGAAGCAAGGCCGAAAGCATCGACAACGAAAGATATCAGACAATTTATGCAGAACACGAGGGAGCTGTTGCAGTACCTGCAGCGGGACTTCATTTTAGCAGGGAGCTTCTTAAAAGAATGGAGATAATGGGTGTAAACTCTACCAATATAATTCTTCATATGGGTCTTGGTCACTTCCGCACCGTAGATGTAGAGGATCTTTCAAAACATAAAATGGATTCGGAGCAGGTTATTATAACCGAAGAGTCTGCAAACCTGATAAACAACACCAAGGCAAACGGAAAGAAAGTCTTCGCCGTAGGAGTGACTGTTCTAAGAGCAATTGAGACATCTGTCACTACTCATGGTCAGCTTAAACCTTATAACGGATGGACAAACAAGTTCATCTTTCCTCCATACAGCTTTTCAATTCCCGATGCCCTTATCTCAAATTTTCAACTGCCTCAGTCAACCATGCTTATGTCTGTAGCTGCATTTGGTGGCTTTGAAACAGTCATGCGTGCTTACAATGTTGCATTAAAAGAGGGCTACAAATTTGGCACATACGGAGATGCAATGTTGATAATATAACAGATTTCTCTTTCTGTCATTTAATTATCCTTTTTTAGAATAATTTTTTCCGGATTTATAAACGAAGCTGATGGGTTTTCATCAGCTTTGCTTTATGTATCCCGATGAATTGATCTATATAGTAGCACTGAATAGAGTTTTCAGGTACAACCCCAGAGTCTCAAACTTCCTGTTAAGGGAGTTCGGGTCTGCAGAAGCTGTATTCAGACTGGACAAGTCTGTATTGACGGAAATATTCAATAAGAGATATCAGTTTTTTGACCAACTTTCTGACAGTAGCATATTATCATGGGCAAAAGAGGAGATAGCCTGGGCAGAGTCAAAAGGTGTCAGGATTATACATATAAATGACAGTGCCTACCCTGCATCACTCAGAGAGTGTTTCGACCCTCCGCTTATTCTCTACATTTATGGTGATGTAAATCTCAACCAGGAGAAAGTCATATCTATTGTCGGTACAAGAATGTCCACGAAATACGGAACCGAATGTTGCAGGAAAATAATCAGGGAAATGCTGGAATATGGATGTTCTCCTTTAATAGTAAGCGGTCTGGCTTACGGAGTGGATGTTGCCGCCCATAAGGCAGCCCTGGAGTTCGGATTAAAGACGGTTGCCGTTCTGCCAAATGGTTTGGATAGAATATATCCAACAGCTCATCATGAAATTGCAAAAAAAATATCAAGACAAGGAGCAATTTTATCTGAATTTCCAAGATCCACAGAGTCATTGAAAATTAATTTCATACAGAGAAACAGGCTAATAGCTGCTCTATCGCAAGCTACAATAGTAGTTGAATCGAGGACAAAAGGGGGAGCACTCATAACTGCCGAACTGGCTCAGTCATATTCAAGGGAGGTGTTTGCCCTTCCGGGTCGTGTTTCGGACCCTATCTCCTCCGGGTGTAATAATCTTATATTTCGCAACATTGCAAACATATTCAGCTCAACAAAAGAATTTATCTTGTCAATGGGTTGGAGCGTTGATAATAAAGATGTTATAAACAAGGAAAAACAATTGTTTTATACCGGAAGTAAGGAAAAAGAAAAAATATTAGTAGCTTTAAGGACTAATTCCGAGCTCAGCTTTGATGAAATACTCCTTATAACCGGAGCCAGAATACAGAGTCTTTGCGAAAGTCTTCTGGAGCTGGAACTTGAAGGTTATATTAATTCACTGGCCGGCAAAAGATATAGTTTAGCATAATATTAATGACTCAATTCATTGACTCTCATATTCATCTTTACGACACAGAGTATGATTCGGATCTAGATGACGTAATCTCAAGAGCGAAAGCTGCAGGTGTTGACAGATGTATTTTACCTGCCATTGACTCTGAAACTCACGACAAGATGATTCACCTCGCAAGGCAACATTCCGGTTTTGCATTTCCCTGCACAGGATTACACCCCACCTCTGTGAATGCCGGCTGGGAGAAGGAGCTCTCTATAATATTTGACAATATTGACCGTAATGTTTTTTTTGCAGTGGGAGAAATTGGAATGGACTGCTACTGGTCTAAGGAATTTATAAAGGAACAATCTGTAGTTTTCGAAAAACAGATTGAACTTGCTGTTCAAAGGGATCTTCCTGTAATTATCCATTCGCGTGATGCAACAGATGAAATTTTCAAGGTGCTGGAAAGAACTGCTCATCTTGGTGTCAGAGGCGTCTTTCATGCATTCTCGGGAAGTTTTGAAACCTATAACCGAATAAAGAACATGGGAAGTTTTAAATTCGGCATTGGTGGTGTCATTACATTCAAAAATGCCTCTCTTGCCAAAGTAGCATCCAAAATGGCTCTGCAGGACATTATTCTTGAAACCGACGGCCCGTGGCTCACCCCTGCACCTTTCAGGGGAAAAAGGAATGAACCATCCTATATCTCTTTAATAGCAGAAAAACTTGCAGAAATAAAGGAGTGCTCCCTGGAAGAGATAGCTTGCACTACTACAAAAAACGCAGAAACACTTTTTAATATATAAAAAATGAACTCATCAATTCTTCTTATATACACAGGTGGGACAATCGGCATGAAACAAGACCCCGAGAGCATGGCATTGGTACCCTTCAATTTTAACCAGATAATGGAGGAGGTGCCGGAACTGAAAAAGTTCGGATTCAGGATAGATTCTCATTCGTTTGAGCCTCCTGTTGACTCATCTGAGATTCAGACTGATTTTTGGGTTGATCTTGCAAATCTGATAAATGAGAATTATACCAATTATGATGGTTTTGTAATACTGCATGGTACAGACACAATGTCTTTTTCTGCATCTGCTCTGAGTTTTATGCTTGAGGACCTTGAGAAACCCGTAATATTCACCGGCAGTCAGCTTCCGATTGGGATGCTGAGGACCGACGGAAAGGAGAATCTGATATCATCTATAGAAATTGCAGCCGCCAAAGATGAAAACGGACACGCAATGGTTCCCGAAGTGTGTGTTTACTTTGAAAGTCAGTTATACAGAGGAAACCGCACCACAAAATACAATGCTGAGAACTTCCGTGCTTTCAAATCTGCAAACTATCCCTGCCTTGCCGAAGTGGGGATACATATTAAATACAACAAAGGTTTCATTTCATATCCTAAGGAGTGGGGCAAAAAACTTGTTGTCAATACAAAACTGAGTACAGATGTTGCAATTCTTAAGATATTCCCCGGAATTACTCCTAATGTTGTTAAAACATTTCTCAACATTAAGGGGTTAAGGGCAATTATAATTGAGACCTATGGTTCAGGAAATGCCCCAACCAAAAAGTGGCTGATTGATCTTCTTGAAGAGGCTATACAGAGGGGATTGATTATACTGAACGTCTCTCAGTGTCATGCAGGAAGAGTAGACATGGATGCCTATTCGACCGGTATCCTGCTAAAAAAAATCGGCGTTGTTTCAGGCAATGACAGTACTACCGAGGCAGCTATTACCAAACTATTTTTTTTACTTGGACAAAGCAGTGATATTCTTTATATTAATGCTTTCCTTACAAAAAATATGAGAGGAGAAATTACAATCAGTTAGTGAATATTAAAATATTCTTTTTAAATTGCACGATAATTTACGATAGTTTAGAAACAAATAACTATTTAAAATACATTGTTTAATACTTTAATCATTCAAAAATTTATGAAAAAATTTTTCATGTTTTTGGCAGTAATGGGTTTTATGGCCATTTCTGCTCAGTATGCTGCTGCTCAGACACAGGAACCTGCTGCTGCTGCCACAACAACTACTGTTTCTGACCAGACAGTTCAACAGGAAATTCCTATCCACCAACAACTTAAAACAAAATTCATTGAGGGTGGTGCAGGTTTTATGGCTTCAATTTTGTTATGTCTTATTTTTGGTCTGGCAATATCAATTGAGAGGATCATTTATCTTAATCTGGCTACAACAAACACAGAGAAACTGCTTCTTGGTATTGAAGAGGCATTTGCATCTGGCGGAAAGGAAAAAGCACTGGAAATTTGCCGTAACACTCGCGGTCCTGTAGCAAGTATTTTCTATCAGGGTATCTCTCGTATAGATGAAGGTGTTGAAGTTGTTGAAAAATCAGTTGTATCATATGGTTCAATCCAGATGAGTCAGATGGAAAGCGGTCTTTCATGGATCAACCTTTTCATCTCGATTGCTCCTATGTTGGGATTCCTTGGAACAGTTATCGGGATGGTTCAGGCTTTCGACGCTATCCAGGCTGCCGGTGACATTTCTCCTAACGTTGTTGCTGCCGGTATTAAAGTTGCCTTGATTACAACTATCGGTGGTTTGATCGTTGCTATGATCCTTCAGCTTTTCTACAGTTATATCGTATCTAAAATTGATTCAATTGTTCTTTCAATGGAAGATGCATCAATCTCTCTGATAGACATTTTGGTTAAAGCAAAAAAATAAAATTATGTCAAAATTTGTAAAATATTTATCAATCGTACTTTTTGCACTATCTGCAATCCTGGCTGTTGCTTTTTACTTAAGGCCTTCAGGACCAGATATGGAAGCAACAATGGTTGAGATTGTCCTTTACTATGCATATGTTTTATTTTTTCTGGCTATAGTACTGGCCCTTGTTCTTCCTCTCTTCAGCCTGCTGGACAACCCTAAAAAGTTCAAGAAACTTTTCATCAATCTTGCAGCAGTTGTAGTGGTATTTGGTTTTGGTTATCTATTCGCTTCAAGCGATCCTTTGGTTGTACAAACTACTGTAGAAACCACACCATTCACCCTTAAGTTAACTGATGCCGGTTTGATCATTACATACCTGCTTATTGCTGTTTCAATTCTGGCAATTTTCTCAGGTGCTGTGATCAATTTGGTTAGAAACCGATAATAAATTAATTTAATATGGCAAGACCAATACAAGAAATCAATGCGGGGTCAACAGCCGATATTGCCTTCTTACTACTAATTTTCTTTCTGGTTACCACAACTATGGACGTTGCCGGCGGTTTGCAAAGGCGATTACCTCCTATTCCGGATGAAAATCAAAAGGCACAGGATGTTCAGGTTAACAGACGTAATATAATGGTTGTCAAAATTAATGATGCCGACCGTTTATATGCCGGAGGTTCAATGATGGATGTCTCTCAGTTAAAAGATAAGGCAAAGGAATTTCTGACAAATCCTGCAAATGATGTAACTCTTCCTGAAAGGGAGAATAAGATGATCGAAGGTTTTGGCTCATTCGCTGTTTCAAAAGGAATTATTTCACTTCAAAATACACGTGGCACAAGTTACAATGCATATATTAAGGTACAGAACGAACTTGTGAAGGCGGTTAATGAGATACGTGATGATTTTGCAATGCAGCATTTTGGCAAAAACTATGCTTCATTGGATGAGGATAAGCAAAGAATTGTGAGAGACGCTATTCCGCAGAACTTATCTGAAGCTGACGCTATGGATACAGGTAGTAAAAAACGATAAACTGGAGGAGAATAATCATGGCTAAATTTAAAAGAAAAGGAAAAAATACGATGTCTGCCATCAGCACGGCTTCACTGCCCGACGTTGTGTTTATGTTGTTGTTCTTCTTTATGGTATCGACAAGTTTTCGTAAAACCGACAAAAAAGTAGAAGTAATTGTTCCTGAAGCTTCGGAATCAGCTAAGCTTGAGAGAAAGGACCTTGCTTCATACATTTATGTTGGAGCACCTATTGCTGCACTACAATCTAAACATGGTACAGATTCCCGTATACAGTTGAATGACTCATTCAAGTCAGTAACAGATATACGTGACTTTGTTGCTTCGGAACGTGAAACAATGAGCGAGGCTGACCGTCAGTTTATGACAGTATCTATTAAGGCAGACGAAAATGTTCGTATGGGTATAGTTACA
>CAZREC010000104.1:0-8637 GCA_964599025.1 uncultured Muribaculaceae bacterium
GGTTCACCCTTTTCAAAACCTATTTTAACTCTTCCGGGATTTGTTTTGGTTACCTTAGAGGGATAAGCCTCTTCCGGCAGTACCCCAGAGGAGCTTAATGTCTCCACACCACCTATGCTGGTTCCCCAGATACCCTGGTTTATAGAATACTTAGCCTTCTCCCATGAGAAGTCAAAACCGTGTTTGTTCAGATAATCTATCTCATCTTTCCTTGACAGGGCAAGTTCCCTTATAGGAGCAATAACGCCCACCTCCGGGGCCATAACCTCGAAAACAAGGTCAAACCGCACCTGGTCGTTTCCTGCACCTGTGCTGCCATGGGCAACGAATTCTGCATTAAGATCCTTTACAACCTTGAGAACCTCAAGTGCCTGAAAAATCCTTTCTGAACTTACTGAAAGTGGATATGTAGAGTTCTTGAGTATGTTTCCGAAAAGAAGATACTTGATACCCTTCTTATAATACTCCTCGACTGCATTTATACAAGTGTGTGAGGCAGCGCCAAGTGTAAGTGCCCTCTCCTCTATCTTCTTCTCCTCTTCTGCTGTGAAGCCGCCTGTGTTCACAACAACAGTATGTACTTCGAGATTCTTTTCAATTTTCAAATACGGAACACAGAATGATGTGTCCAAACCGCCGCTGAATGCCAATACTACTTTCTTTTTCATCTCTTATACACTTTTTTTAAATGATATTATTGAATTTGGTCTCCTCTGCAGGGTCGTACAACAATCCTGTGCAAAGACACATTTTATGGTTGTTTCTTTGGAGAATGTCAAAGTTCTTGCACCCTTCGCAACCCTTCCAGAAATCCTTGTCGTCTGTAAGCTCAGAAAAGGTTACAGGCTTGAAACCCAGCTCAGTATTAAGCTTCATTACAGCCAGACCTGTTGTGATACTGAAAATCTTGGCATCGGGATATAGTTTTCTGGAGAGCTCGAAAATCTTTGCCTTAACCCTTCTCGCCAGCCCCGAATGCCTGTAATCGTGAGCAATTATCAGACCTGAGTTTGCCACAAACTTGCTGTGGCTCCAGGTTTCTATATATGAAAAGCCGGCTACCTCATCACCATCCAGAGCAATGACCGCCTTGCCGGCAATCATCTTCTCAGCAATGTATTCAGGAGACCTTTTCGCAATTCCGGTGCCTCTCTCCTGTGCCGAAATAAATACAAGCTCGCAGATACGCTCTGCATACTTTACATGACTAATATTAGCCACACAAATGGTTACATCCATTTTGAATAAACAGTAAAATTGTTAGTATGTGATTGATTTTTGCAGGGTACACTACCTGCGTGGGATTGATCTAAGAAAGATCAGAAAAAAACTGCCTTCTCAGGCACATCGTCGGACGTGTCTGTGTTTACGGTTGAAGTTGATATTGCAGTTTGTTTGATTCATTGTAGCGGCAAAGGTAAAATAATTATTTAGAAAATTCATACCTTTGAATATTAAACAAAAAAAAACATGGAAACAGAGAACAGCAAACCAAAAGGTTTACCTGAAAATGCGTATCGCGAACTGAAGCAAGGCGAAGAGTATAAGCCCATTATGTCACCCTCAAAAAACTACCCCGAGGTTAGTGTCTGGTCGGTATCAATGGGGATACTTATGACAATTATTTTTTCTGCTGCGGCAGCTTATCTGGGATTGAAGGTTGGACAGGTGTTTGAAGCAGCAATTCCGATAGCGATAATCGCAGTTGGAGTGTCCGGCGCACTTAAAAGGAAAAACGCACTTGGAGAGAATGTAATCATACAGTCGATAGGAGCTTGTTCAGGTGCCATTGTGGCCGGTGCAATCTTCACTTTGCCGGCACTTTATATCCTTCAGGCAAAGTATCCTGAGCTTACAGTAGACTTTGCAAAGGTGTTCATGAGCTCTCTGCTCGGAGGTGTTTTAGGTATTTTGTTTCTCATTCCATTCAGAAAATATTTTGTTTCCGACATGCACGGAAAGTATCCTTTCCCTGAGGCTACTGCAACAACCCAGGTTCTGGTAAGCGGCGAGACCGGTGGTACAGGAGCAAAGCTTCTGCTTGTAAGCGGTCTTATAGGAGGTATATATGACTTTATTGTGTCTACATTCGGATGGTGGTCGGAAGTTTTCACAACAAGGGTTCTTCCTTATGGAGAGATGATTGCAGATAAAGCCAAAATGGTCGTGAAGATAAATGTAGGGGCCGCAGTTCTTGGACTTGGCTATATTATCGGGTTGAAATACGCATTTATAATCTGCTGTGGATCTATGTTGGTATGGTTTGTAATCATTCCCCTGATGAACCTGATCTTTGGCGCGCAGGTTATAGACCTTATGAATACCGGTCTTATGGACACAATCGGCAGCATGTCGCCAGAAACCATATTCAGGACATACGCCAGACATATAGGTATTGGTGGTATTGCCACTGCAGGTGTGATTGGTATAATCCGCTCCGCCGGAATCATCAAGTCTGCATTCGGCCTTGCAGCAAAGGAACTTAAAGGCAATGCCGATACAAACAAATCTACACTTAGGACCCAAAGGGATATTCCTATGAAGATAATTGCAATAGGCATACTGGTTACAATGGCCGTGACATTTATATTCTTCTACTTTGGAGTGGTGACAAACCTCTATCATGCAATAATAGCTCTGGTGGTTGTGGGCGTAATAGCATTTCTGTTTACAACAGTGGCAGCAAATGCTATCGCAATTGTAGGGACAAACCCTGTAAGCGGAATGACACTTATGACACTTATACTTGCATCGGTTGTTATGGTGGCCAGCGGTCTTAAGGGAACAGCAGGTATGACAGCGGCACTTATAATTGGTAGCGTGGTCTGCACCGCACTCTCTGTTTCGGGCGCATTTATAACTGACCTTAAAATTGGTTACTGGCTCGGTTCTACCCCTGCAAAGCAACAGTCATGGAAGTTCCTGGGAACACTTGTAGCTGCTGCAACTGTTGGTGGTGTTATGATAATCCTTAACAAAACATACGGATTCGTTGGGGAACATGCTCTTGTAGCTCCTCAGGCAAATGCAATGGCCGCAGTTATAGAACCTCTAATGTCCGGTGGTGGTGCACCTTGGCTGCTTTATGGAATCGGCGCAGTAATATCGATATTCCTTACACTTTTCGGAGTTCCTGCATTGGCATTCTCTCTTGGGATGTTCATTCCTCTTGAGCTTAACCTTCCGTTACTGGTTGGTGGTGCAATAGCATGGTTCGTCTCTACACGCAGCAAGGATGAGTCTCTTAATACAGCGCGCAAAGAGAGAGGAACACTTCTGGCATCCGGATTTATTGCCGGTGGTGCATTGATGGGAGTGGTAAGTGCGATGATCAGATTCGGTGGAATAAACCTTACAAGCCCTGAATGGATGGAGTCCTCTCCTGCCGTTCTGCTTGCTTTAGGCATGTATATTGTAATTATCGGTTATCTCATCTGGGACAGCTTAAGGGCCAAGGCTGAGAATTAGAAACAGATTTAAAATCAGAAGATAAAATGGAAACTGTACTAGATAAATTTTTAAGATATATTTCAATTGACACAGCATCTGACCCGGATTCGGAGAGTCAGCCAAGCACCCAGAAACAGCTTGACCTTTCGAGGTTGCTGGTAAAAGAGTTGCAGGCCATGGGAGTCAGCGATGCCTCTCTGGATGAATTCGGATATGTAATGGCAACATTGCCATCTAATCTGCCTGCCGGGAAAAAGGTGCCTAAGATAGGGTTCATTGCCCATGTGGACAGTGCCCCTGATGCATCAGGAGCAGATATCAAGCCTCAGATTGTAAAGAATTACGACGGTTGCGACATAGTTATAAACAAGGAGAAGAACCTTGTTCTTAAGGTTTCTGATTTTCCCGAACTTCCTGACTATAAGGGTCAGACAATTATTACAACAGACGGGAACACTCTTCTTGGGGCAGATGATAAGGCGGGAATTGCCGAGATTATGACGGCTGTAGAGTACGTAATGACACACCCGGAATTCCTGCACGGGGAGATTAAGATAGGCTTCACTCCTGACGAAGAGATTGGTCGCGGAGTGGATAAGTTTGATGTAAAGAAGTTTGGTGCCGACTACGCATATACTCTTGATGGCGGACAGATTGGAGAGCTCGAATACGAGAACTTCAACGCTGCATCTGCAAAGATTTACATACAGGGTCGTAACATACATCCGGGATATTCAAAGAATAAGATGGTGAATGCCATTATTCTGGCAAGCGAGTTCAACTCCTTGCTTCCGGTTGAGCAACGCCCCGAATTCACTCAGGACTACGAAGGGTTCTTTCACATTATAAGATTTGACGGCACAGTTGAACAGGCTATGATTCAATATATTATAAGAGATCATAACATGTCTAAGTTCGAAGATAAAAAGACCCTTATAGAGGAGTGCATTACCTTAATGAATATGAAGTACGGAGAGGGTACCTTCCGTCTTGAATTAAAGGACCAGTACTACAACATGCGTAAAGAGGTGGAGCCTCACTACCATATTGTAGAGAAGGCCATCAAGGCGATGGAGATGTCGTCTGTTGTTCCTCTTATCAAACCAATAAGAGGTGGGACCGATGGCGCAAGACTCTCATTCATGGGTCTTCCGTGTCCGAATATATTTGCCGGCGGACACAACTTCCACGGCAAGTTTGAATATGTTCCCGTAGAGAGCATGGAGAAGGCCACCGAAGTCATCATCAACCTCATCTCCCTCTACACACATTAGCACATTAACCCATTAGCACATTAGCACATTAACCCATTAACAAATTAGCACATTATCATGTTACTTACAACAACATCAACCCTTCAGGGAAGAGATATTGACCAATATTTAGGTTTAGTCTCAGGAGAAACAATCATTGGAGCCAATATAGTAAAAGACTTCTTTGCCGGAATCACCGATATCGTAGGAGGCCGTTCAGGTTCGTACGAGAGAGTTCTTAAGGAGGCAAAAGAGGAGGCCATCAAGGAGATGACCAATCAGGCCATGGCTATGGGAGCAAACGCCGTTATAGGAATTGATCTGGATTACGAAACAATTGGATCTTCTATGCTTATGGTAACTGCAGCAGGTACGGCTGTAAGGGTACGTTAAGAGAAAACTGAACCATTAATGTACAATTTCGACAAGATTATCGACAGGCAAGGCACCTCCTGTGTGAAGTATGATTTACGCAAGGAGGTGTTTGGCACTGAGGACCTGCTTCCGATGTGGGTTGCCGATATGGATTTCCAGTCACCTCCCGCTGTAACTGAAGCTGCAGCAAGGCTCTGCGAACATGGCGTTTTTGGCTATACGTTCCGCTCTGAGAGCTCCAAAGAGGCCTTTATTAGCTGGGTGGCCAGAAGGCACAACTGGGATGTTAAAATTGAGTGGATAACATCCAGCCCCGGAATAGTTGCCGCCCTGCCGATAGCAATTCGGGCCTTTACAGAAAAAGGTGACAAGGTTTTAATACAGACTCCTGTTTATCCTCCGTTCCATTCCATTGTTAAGGAGCAGAGACGTGAGCTGTTGTGTTCTCCTCTTTATCAGAAGGATGGCCAGTACCATGTGGACTGGGATGATTTTGAGGCAAAGTTAAAGAGTGGCGTCAAATTATTCATCCTCTGCAACTCCCACAACCCGCTTGGCAGAGCATGGAGCCGTGATGAACTTAAGCAGATGGGAGATTTGTGCTGCAAATATGGAGTGAAGATCTTTTCCGACGAGATTCATTCTGACCTTGCACTGTTCGGGAACAAACATACTGTCTTGGCATCGGTCTCAGAGGAGATTGCTCAGATAACCATTACTGGTATGGCTCCAAGCAAGACATTCAACATTGCCGGTATGCTTAACTCGGTGATAGTATCGTCATCCAGGGAGCTATTGTCGGCATTCAATAAGGAGCTAACCTCCCTTCATCTCGACCTTGGCAACATTTTCGGACACATCACCATGGAGGCAGCATACAAGGGTGGCGAGGATTGGCTGAATCATCTTATAAAGTATCTTGAGGGAAATGTCAATTATGTATATGATTTTCTAAAAGAAGAGCTACCGTCTGTAAAAATGGTCAAACCCCAAAGCTCCTTTCTGCTCTGGCTCGACTTCAGAGCCACAGGATACACTCACGATGAGGTTAGCGAAAGGCTGATAAAGGTTGCGAAGCTGGGGCTTAACGATGGCGCTCAGTTTGGTACAGAGGGAATTGGTTTCCGCCGGATGAATATCGGGGCACCCCTTTCGGTTGTAAA
Source organism: uncultured Muribaculaceae bacterium (assembly GCA_964599025.1). Lineage (GTDB taxonomy): Bacteria > Bacteroidota > Bacteroidia > Bacteroidales > UBA932 > Bact-08. The sequence goes on from CAZREC010000104.1 coordinate 6,242, forward strand.
GGAGGGAATGGAGCGGCTGAAAAAGGTCTAGCGTGGCACGATAAGTGGTAACTTATACATAGCCAGCAAAATACACAAATGTTTCATTTTGTCTTATATCGTAAACACCAGTTAATAAGGCAATTACCACTTATCGTGCCACAAGCATTGATCCTTTATTTTAAATGATATATCACCAACAACGGATTGTCTGAATCGGAGTTGTGCGATTCTACAATCTTTTTTTGACTATCTGTCAATATTTTATTCAAAGCAGCAGCTTTATTATCTGAATAAGAATTTACTATCGAATTGTCATATATTAAATACATATATGGTAACACACCCTCGATGGTCTCATTAAAGACCTTACACTCCTCGTTCTCTTTATTATAAAAAATATATTTTCTAGGTCCGTTATATCTTGTCGAGATTCCCCTATACGTTTTTGACTCAATACTCAAACCTGGATAATGTTTTATATATTTTTTACTTGTCAACACCTCATCAAAATTAAATCTTCTTCCCTGTCCGTACTGTTCTTTCTGATAGGATTTATATCCCTTCATTTGTTCTTCTGTAATGTTATTTTCCCCAAAGTCCCACGAATACTTAACCAGATTGGTAGTGTCAGATAAATTGATAACAGTTCTATTAACATCATCGTTAAAGAATAATGAACCATTGTAGTTGTATGTTTTACGAATAGGAGGAAAGAGGGTTCTTTGTTCAGGCGTAACTTTAAGGAATCTCTTCAGTATCTTATTTCCTGAACGCGAATAATAGGCTGCCCTATACTCGTTTATCGATAAAAAAAGTAAAACATCCTTGTTTATCGAATAAACTTCATTATAAGCTACTATCTCTTCCGGCAATTTTACTTTGGATATGAAATTGCCGTCCAGATCGAAATACAAAATAGATCCCCAAGGGACCAAGATCATTATCTGATCATTGAATTTATCTATGTTTATATACTGGCTTAACTCGTATTCCTCCGGACCTCTCCCTCTTTTGTTGATTTTAAATAACCATTTGCCCTGTCGGTCAAAACAGAAAACAGTATTTAATGTCTCATCAAAAATGTAAAACCTGTCTTTATGAGAAATAACTTGATCCATACGTTTTATCAAACATTCAGGTCTTGTCTCCAGTTTTATTACAGAGATTGAATCTACCAGATCAAATATTGACACCTTATCATTTCTGTTTAAATCAATGACTATTGATTCATTCTTTTTCTGACAACTAAATAGTGATAGTAAAACGATTGCAAAAATCACGCTTCTCATAAAACTGGTTTTAATATTATAATTTACTTTTAATTTAAGGTACAATCGGAGGTATATATCCCCAATAAATAAGTTCCTCTTTGTTGTGGATTTCATGTATTGCTCCTTCATTTAGTACCAGTATCCTTGAAGCTATATCCAGAATATTTCTGTAATCGTGGTCGGTTACAATAAACCCTTTGTATTTTGATTGTTCCTTTATAAGTCTCTTTATATCATCTTTACAGACCGGGGCAATACCATTGAAAGGCTCGTCAATTAATACATATTTCGCCCTCGAATAAATAATGAGGAATATCTCAAGGAGTCTCTTTTCTCCGCCTGACAACTGATTGCTCTTTTTGTTGATTAGTGGCTTGATAAGAGGGTTCTCTGCAATTATTGCAGCATTGTCTTTGTCGCAGAACAAGTTGATAATGGTTTTTATCTTTATATGGTTTGGCAGGAATCCATCTTGCGGTAAATAGTGGATCAGGTTGCGATTATCGAATAGACCATCTACTATTTTACTGTCGACCTTTACGAATTTTGTATCGGCGTTTAGTGAGCCAAATATAATTTTCAACAATGTCGATTTTCCCGAACCATTTCTTCCAAGCAACCCTACAATTTCACCAGTATTACAAGAGACGAAAATATCGGTCAATACCTGTTTTGTCCCATAACTTTTCATTATGCTGTCTGCATGTAGTTTGCTCATAACAAAATCAATATTAAACTGATAATACCGCTAATTATAAGAGTTGATGCCCATAGAGACCCCTTGCTCAATCCCAGGTTGTAGTAGAAATAGTACTCTTTGGCGTATATTAGCTCATATACAAAGTAATGGACCATCGGACAGATAAACAGATAGGCAAGTCCGGTGTATTTTAAAGAAAAGGAGTCGGTAACCGTTGTCCCTGCCATTCCTACCAGTATGGAAAACACTGCCGATGGGATGATCAGCTTTCTATAAAACAGTAATATGCTTAATAATAATTGCTTATTTTTCATATTAATATTTAAAGTGATATATCACCAAAAACGGGTTATCGTTATTTGGATCATTTGCCTCGATGGTTTTAAGTTGCTCGGGAGATAGTATGCTTTTTGTAAAGTAATTATCCAAATAGTAAGATTCAA
>CAZREC010000105.1:0-8602 GCA_964599025.1 uncultured Muribaculaceae bacterium
CCTGGTTTTCGTATGCCATTGCAACCGGGTTGTAGGCTGCTGGGTTTCCGTATGGATTTGTGCCCTGACCATAGAAATACTTTCCGTTTTCTGCATATATCGGCAGATTTGGTGACTTTTTAGCTGCAAGTGAATAAATGTTTGGTGCCGACATAGCATTGTTCTGCACTTGCGAAATTGAGATATTAGTTCCTATAACTGTTATTTTGTTCAGCTTTGAATCGAGGTTCACTCTCGACGAGAATCTGCTTAAGTCGTTGTTTATAATATAGGATTGATTGGTGCTTGATGAAACGCTGACAAAATAGTTTGTCTTCTCTGTTCCACCTGAGACAGATGCTGAAAAATTGTTGCTCACTGCCTGCCTTGTTACTGCATCAATCCAGTCAGTGTTGCTCTTAGATATGAATGGACTGCCGGGATAGTACATTGAGTAAATCTGATTATACTGCTCACCATTAAGCAGGTCAAGCTTGCCAAGCGGGTTGTCAATAGAGATGTTGTAAGATACATCTATCTTGGTCCTGTCTCTTGAACCCTTTTTTGTAGTAATCAGAATAACCCCGGCAGAACCTCTTGAACCATATATTGCTGTTGCAAAGGCATCCTTTAGAATCTCTATTGATTCAATATCCTCAGGGTTTAATGATGTGAGAGGGTTCTTTTCAAAAGTATAGTTAAGTGATGCATTATTTGTGATACTGCTTGACACATTGGTTCCTCCAAATGAGTATGCCGGTATTGATCCACCTGAAGTTGAAGTAGAGTTGTCGTTTCTGTTGGTTCCGTAAATAGGGACACCATCAATTACATATAAAGGATTATTGTCACCCATGATTGAGCTTATACCCCTTATAGTAAGAAGGTTTGCAGCACCAAGTGCTCCCGATGATCCTGACACAAATACCCCGGCTGCCTGCCCGGCAAGCATTCTGTCAATTGTAAGGGATGATTTCATATTTGCTGCTCGGATAGTGGACACCGAACCTGTTATGTCTCTCCTCTCTTGCTTTGAATACCCTGTAAATACAAGCTCCTGCAGGTTCATTTTATCTTCCTGCATCACAACATTGATACGGTTATTGCTCCCAACATTCACCTCCTGCGATATGTATCCTATCATTGTGAATTTTAGTGTGGATCCTTTTTTAATATCAATCAGATAGTTACCATTCAGGTCAGTGTCTGTTGCCTGATTTGTCCCTTTTACAATTACAAAGACTCCCGGTAATGCATGGCCCGACGCATCTTTTATTGTTCCTGAAACTTTCACTTTCTCTTGTGCAAACGTCAAAGTGGTTGCAACAAGCATAAAGAATAATAATATATATTTTTTCATAAAAATCTCTTTTTTAAATTCTTGCTATTTTAACCTCTTTGTCCAGACATCATATCTGTATGGAAGAGTGATGCCATTGATAGTATAGTTGCCTCCTGAGTAGGCAAATCCACCTATTATCCATATCAGATCATTTGTTCCCATGAAGATATTGGAACGGACCCTCGATGTAAAAGCAACAGGCAACTGCTGCGCAGCCGGAAGAGATGTCCAGTTGATTGCGTTTGAAGATGATAGAACACTGGTTATACCTGTTCTTGTTGAACCGGTCAGCTTCTCTCCTCCAATCATATACAGCTTTCCATTATATGATACTACACTATGACCGAACCTCTTCATATCTGTACCCGAAGCTCCTGTCTCCTGCACCCATGTGGCTCCGTCGTCTGCAGATGACCAAACATCGTCCCTTATGTTTGTTTCACTTATATAACTTGCAAATCCACCAACGATCCATAGTTTGTTGCTGAACGAGAACATAGCGTCTTCACTTCTGTTTGTTGCAGTAGTTGTATTTGGATTTACTCTTGTCCAGTTGGTTCCGTCAGTTGTCTGATAAGTGTCCGAGTGAGTTGAATTTTGCCACATACCGAATCCTACCATTTTACCACGTCTGAGTATTATCTTGCCATTGTGGACACAAACCTGTGGAAATGCTCTTCCAGAAGGAGCATTTACCTGACCAATTGTACAATCTGCCCAGTCTGTACCATTTGTTGTAGACATTATCCTCCATGCAATAGAAGACTCCGGTGCGGTCCCATTTATATCTTTGCCATATAGTCTCGCTCCACCTATAGCGAACATCTTGTCACCAAGAACTGTGAGAATTGCCCCAAAACCCCCTACAATATTTGGGTTGGTAGTCACTTTTGTCCACAAACCCCCGTCATCAGAACTGTAAAGCTCGTATGTGGCTGTTCCGCTTGCCGATGTTCCATTTGGATAATATGCCCCTAAAAGGTAAAGCTTACCTTTGAAGAATGCTCCGCTGTAGGCATTGAATGCCGGTAGTCCGGTTAGTCTCATGTCGGTGTTGATTTTTGCTCCCGATACCTGACTGTGATCCTGTTTTTCAACAAAGGCAGTTACAGAGTAGTCTCTTTTTGCTCCGTTGTATACTGTTTCAATCTTCACCGGTTTTGTAAGATCAATCTCTGTTGTACCACTCTTTACCTCTTTACCGTCTACAAGAACTTTTGCTCCTATGGTTGTTGTAAAGATCGGCTTGATTTTGCTCATTACCGTTTGTGTTGTCCCAAAGAGAATACTATCCTGGGAGTTGGAAATTTTCAGGTTAACCTGATCTACCATACAATCGAATACTCGCCCGTCGTTTAATTGAAATCTGCATGAGAGAATTCCTGAAGCATCTTCGTAGAAGATTTCATTCTTGGTACAGGAATTCCCTGTGAAAAGCAGTACCCAAAGGAATAGTGTTCCCAAGGCTAAACTAAATGTAGTTTTTAATCTTTTCATAGTTTAAATAATAAGATGTTAGTTAATGAAGTTGTCATTTAAAAATTATTAATCAAATTTCTAAATAAAACAGGTCTTCTAACTATAACAAAGGCTTAATAATATCTACAAAAGGCAATGTGATAGATAAATAATATCTACATGTATGCAATTAATTATTTATATATCAATTTTTTAAATATTGTGATATATAGACAGAACTGATAATTGATCAATTTTTCTGTCTTATAAAGAATTTAGATAGGATACAAGATTTGTATCGCTGTTCAAATTAAGATGTGTACGCATTCTGTATCTGGCCATATTCACGCTTTTGGGAGAACAGTCCATAAGTGTTGCTATTTGCTTAGATGATAACCTTGCCCTTAAAAAAAGAGCAATGTTTTTATCGTTTTTTGTTAATTCCGGATGCTTTTCCGAAAGTCTTGATATAAAGCCTTCATTAATTTTGGTTATTCTTGCAAGTACAGAATCGACCTCCTCATTTTTTGTCTGGAGACTTTTTATGTAGATATTTATCTTTCTTATCTCTGAGTAGATCTCTTTTTCCGGCAACTTACACGACTTGCTCAATGCACTTTGAATGTTGTCCAGTATTTCGTTTCTTGTATTGAGATAAGTGGCTACGTTTACCAATTCAGTCTGTGCGTGCTCTGCCTCCTTTTCTGCTATCTTCTGCCTTGATTCGATATGTTGAATCTTTCTCCTGCTGTTTATATAATAGTACAGATAGAATGCAAACATAAGGGTAAACAGGAACAAGGAAATTGCAATTATCAAAGAAATATTAAGTCTTTTTATGTCAATCTCCTTTTTTGTCAGGTTAAGCTCATACTGTTTTTTTGCCAGTATCCTGTTTTGGATCATCTGCTCAACATCAAGATAATTGTCTTTTCTTGCTTGCTCCTTCTTGATTTCCTGCATTTCAAGTACCGACTCATATGCTTGCTTGTACATTCCTCTTCTGCCAAAAATTTCAGATCTTATCTTATAGTTATCATAAAGAATATCCGGTGCCTGCAGCCCTTCTGCAATTGATCTGGATTTATCAAGATATTTAATTGCCTCATCATATCTGCTTAATGATCCATATTGAAAAGCAAGATTATTAAAGTTCTCTGCCAGTGAGATTTGTCTGTTACGTTTTGTATTTATGCTAATGGCTTCATTCAGGAAAACAATTTTTTCATCGGCGTTGCCCTCCTCTTTGGACAGGTTGTTCAGACTGATTGCAATGCTCTCCTCGTCACCCAGGGTCCTGCTCAAAGAGAGCGACTTCTTAAAAAGGTTTTCAGCCATCTTTTTGTTCTCGATTTTCTGATAGTAGAGACCCTGGTTGTTATAATGAAATGCCAGAAGATTAAGGTTCCCCAGTTTACGGATTATTGAGTCACATTTATTCAGCGATATTACGGCCTTTGAATAATTACCTGTCTTTATCTGTATTATGGCATAATACGAATTTGCTATGGCCAATATTTTATGTTCCTTTTCAGGACAAATATTAAGTGCCTCATAAATAGCTGCCAACGCCATCTGATATTTACCCTCTCCCAGGAAAGTGATAGTCTTGGAAATAGCTTTCTGTGCAATATCCAGGCTGTCTTCGGTGTTTTTTGCCGTATGTATTATGGATGGCTGAAGCCTGTATGCCAGCACAAATTTTCTTGTGGTATCCTCTTTGAGAACATTCAGATAGTTTGCATTTATATCATTTCTTGCAGGACTCAGTTTACTCCAGGACCTACTTGTTTCTGTTGTATCCTGAGCAGAAAGCGTCGTTGTACATAATGCAGAAAATACGATACAAACAATGCAAAAAAATGAAATTCCCTTATAGGAGAGGCACATAATGTTTTAGTTTTGACTGAACTTTCCTGTAATCTCCGATATATTGAACTTTCCTCCAATTGACTGTATTTCAATCTTACCATAAAGTATATTGAAGAAAAACTCCCTCAGTTTTTCAAATGTGAGTGGAACAGGACCTCTCTTTGCATCACCACCCAGCTCAAAGTCTTTAAGTAACTGAGATCCCAGGCTGGCGGCAGTTAACAGAAAGTGATTCTGAAACTTGTCAACATCCAGCAAATCTGCAGCAAGCACCTTGCCGACCACTGTATAGCTGCGAAGTGTTTTCTGAGTCTCTTCGCTTGTAAGAGTTGTTTTTACCTCGTCAGAATCTATACTCATCTCAATACGTCCCGAGCTTGGCGACTGAGGACTCCCTTTATAGAGCGACCCCAGATCTGCCAGACAAAGGTTATAGAATTTTGTCCCGGGAACCGTGTTTATCTTCTCTATTGAGAATGCGCTTGGCAGAAGTATTGTTATCTGATCTGTTACTTTAACAGAAGGGCTGTTGAATGTACCAACCAATGAGTTTGTGAAGTCTATGCTCTGAGTTGCAAAAACGCCACCTATTACAACACAGTTTGAGAGATAGACCTCGTCTGCATAAATGCTGCCGGCAACAAATGCATTGCAGAGCGCAACCCTCTTTGCATTTATGTCTGAACAGAAAGTAAGTGTACAAGTGGTTGATCTCGAAACAATTGAGTTTGCCGACCCTACGCTCTTTCTGAATATGATATCACCTTCGGCTTCCGTATTTATATACATCTCAAGCTGGGTAAAGACCGCTCCCTGAAATTCTGCATTACCTTGCTGTATTTCAAGCTTATATGAATATACTGCCCCTTCAATTATGGTATCCTTCTGAACAGTAATGTTTCGGTCGAGATCTGCAATTTTCTCAGGTAGAATTGAGCCTTTCACCAGATTGTCCTTAAGCTGGATATTTGTTTCGTTAAACCGGATTTCATTTATTTCTTTCATAGTTGGATAACATTTATTGAACTTAAATCTGCCATTTTACGGATTGTTTCACGCACCCTCACTGAGTGTTCGTAATTTGAATAATATTTTTTATCTAGTTCTGAATCAAAATAGAGCCTGAGGTAACTTTCTTCTTCTTTTGACATCTTTTCCCATTTATAATCATCAGACGACATTTTTTGAAAAAGATCATCTCCCGGAAATTTTTCTTCCAGTCCTTCTAGAAAGTTTGAAATATAAAGATTCTTGTCTGTCTGCCGTCTTATGTTTGAGGTCTCCACATAACGAACAGGAGAATACATGGTACCATCCCTGTATTCATTAAGCATGCTGTCCTGAATTGAGGCAGCAAACCTTTTCTGATGCATCAGAAAAAGCTTTGCCTTGTCAATAGTGTCCAATGTCCTTTTCTTTGTTACTGATGTACTCAGATTTGCAATCAGATTACTGTTCTCTGCGCCAAAAACCGATATTGTATTTATAAGGTCATTGTTAAGCGTCTTTACTATGTGATTGTCTGACTCTGTCTTGAACTCAAATGCCGGCTTATCAATGGCAAAAACCCTGTTGGAAAGCTCTCTGTCCAGATCTTCAAAAATCTTGCGGTATCGTCCGGAAATTCTGAGAAAGTCTTGCTCCATCTGTCCTTTTTTAGACAAAGCAGTTTTCATAAGTTCTCTGAGTAACATAAGCTGTGACTCAGCTTTTTGCGAAAGCTCCGATACTTGTTGGCTGATTTCAGAACGTATATATCTGAAGAAACCGTTTATTATTGAGTCCGCAACTTTAATTGAATTGCGCTCCCTCGACTCCACCTCAGCAACCTCAGTGGCCACAACTGCAGCTGTAAGCAGGTCCACATTGCGTTCACACACTCTTACACTAGACTCAAACTGATCTGTATCCAGCTCAATATTAATCTGAACTGGTATAGTGACAAGAACAGATTTGGCACCTCCCTTTTTCGAAGGGTCATACGAAACCTCCACTGTCTTGCTTACCGTCTCTGTATAGCTTTGCTTGTAACCCATAGTGCTATACTTTTGCTGTTAAATATCTGTTTGCCTTGAATAACTTTAAAGCCATCTCTTTCTCTCTTGGCGTTTTACCCGATTCCGAAAGCTGTCTGCAGAACTCGTCGAAGATAATTTTTTCAGATTGATCTTCTTGTCTCCACTCTATATTGGCAAGTTCTGAATACAATCCTTCAGAAATTGTACTTTTGGCCGTATCGTTAAGTTCGGTGTCAGTCATTACTATCTCCATATTCTCCTTCCCCGACCTGTCCCTGTTAAACTGATACAGAATAACCGGTATATATGCATCTCCGTGTCTTTGCGGGTAATCTTCAACCAGAATCTTATCTGTGAGCTTCTTCTGCATATTTACTTCGTGAATAAAGCTGGTCATAGAGTCAATTACCTTAAATCCACGCTGCTTTAAGTTAGAGGCGAGTATCTTCTGGCTGACTGCAATAGATTCAAGTTGAGTTACAGGGATAGTAGCAGTAAGATACTTTGTTCTGTTGGATATTCGTCCTATCTCCTTACAGGCAAAATCTACCGATGGTTTGTCAAGCTCGAAAACCCTTGTCCTCAGATTTGCATTAAGCCCATCGAACAATTTTGTATATCTGCGCGATATCATGTTATAGTCACGCTCCATCCTGCCCTTTATGCTTTGCAGGGCTCTTTTTTGTTGCGAAAGAAGCATTGTCTGCGAATCCACGTCACTCTTGTACTTTGCAAGCTTCTGAGATATCTGCGCACGGATAAGTGCATAGAATCCGGTATTCACATTGTCACAAACATAGTCCGATGCCCTCTCCTCTGCGGCAATAACCGCCTCCTGCATAGAAACCATTGCACCGGTTGTAAGGCTCACATTATTGGAAACATTTCCCAATTCATTTGCGAGCGGCTGAGTATCTATCCTGTAGTTAAATGTCGCCATAATCTTCCTCTTTTTCTTCCAGTTCTGCAACCTCCTCTAGCTCTGCAAGAGCATCTTTTGCTACCTGAGGCAGGTTTATTGAGAAGTGTTCAAATGTAATATCCTCTACACTAGGAGCAGGAGGTATCTCCGAAATCTTTGCAAAGAGAGGGTTCACTGCAATAAGTGGTTTACGGCGATCATCAAGATTGTGCATTTCACTTGCTGCTATGGCAGTCTCCTTGGATGTACTGTCGCGTAACATCGCATCGTAGTAATCTATATGTTCAAACTTCTCGGCCTTCAGATCGATATCCTCTTTCAACTGATCCATATAGCTTTCAAACTCGTTCTGAACCTTCTGGAACTCCTTTGACTGCATTTCAAAAGCTGCCAGAACTTCAACTGAATTTCCCTTCAGTTCCACAACCGTAGAATCGAGGGAGCCATTGGATTGTTTCATTGTCTCTTCTGTTTTCTGAAGAGATATCATTGTATTGTAAGCAGCTATGTATTCACCTAGTGTGGAACGCATAAGATTTACAAGATCTGCACTCTCTGCCCTGTTTCTGCCATAAAAATCCTCTGTATCCTGATGCCATTGGTTCAGATAATTGATTTTCTGGTCCTTTATATGATTGTATATCTTAAGCCTTTCAATTCTGGTTTCTCTCATGAGATTCAATACTATAGGTGCCACTATCTCTTCGTGAATCTGATGGATGCCGAATGGAAGGTTTGTTGTGCTGCCATCCTCTGCGGCCCATGTGTCTGTAAACAGATTGTATCTGACACGGGAACTGCTTTTAAGCTGAAATGGAACATACTCGGTGAATGACTCTCCATAATTGAAACTTTCGCTTCTGATTCTCTCAATTTCTGCACTTTCAAGCACTGGTGAATAATGGTTGTACGGCGATCTTAATATTTTAAAAAGGACTTTATTGGAATCAAATACAAGCTTGTCTGTTGATGCAACCTTAAGGGCCGATATTGCCTCCACAGAGTTTGCCA
>CAZREC010000106.1:0-8516 GCA_964599025.1 uncultured Muribaculaceae bacterium
GGTAGTTCGTTGGGGTCGGTAAAGATGCGGAAGTCAAAATCGTCTTGTGTCAGTTTGAAGTTGGCGGTTTCGCGAAGCTGGAGTGTGTTGTCGAGCCAAGAGAGGTAGCCATCTGAACCGTTGCAACGGAATTGGGATTCGAGTTTCAGCTTTTGCACCTTTGCCCCTGCACTCTCTGCCCATTTGGCTATCTGTGTTGAGTCTCCGATGTCTTTAATGTGAATCTTCTGGTCGTTGTCTATAAAGAAGATAGTGAACTTTGATGCGTTTATGAGTTCGAGCACCTGGTTTTCTCCCTGATTCTGATACAGTCCGCTTTTAAGGTTGAGCCTGTGTGCTTCGTCCACAATCAGTGCATCAAACGTGTTTTTGTCGCAGTCCCAGTAGCTTCCGGTTCCGCCGAACATATTGTCGATGTTGGTGCGTTTGAATTTGCCTGTCAGTTTGGTTATGTACACTGCTCTTGGGGCTGCGTTTTTGGAGACGTACTTGGCAACCAGACCTCTCTTTGTCAGTTCCGTCAGCAGGTTAATTGCGACCACGCTCTTGCCTGTCCCCGGCCCTCCTTCCACTATCAGAACTTGCTTCTTATCGTTTGTCGCTCTTTGGGCCATCAGCAGTGCAGTTTCATAAACCTCCTTCTGGTCGTCAATCATTATGAATTCCTGATTGCCGGCAATCATTGAGGCGACGCTGTCGGCCAGCTGCTTCGATGGTCTTAGCCTGCCGTTCTCGATTTTGTACATTATGTCCCTGTCGTCGCCATATTTCACATACTTCTTTATGAAATTCCTCAGCTTTACTGCGTCGGGCCTTAAAAAAACGGGGGCCTTGTTTATGTGAAAGTCATAGAAGGCGTTTGTAATCACGTCGTCCGGGGTGTAGTTGTGGAGGTATGCGCATGGTATCAGGCTGATGTTCTCGTCCTGCACTGTGCGGTTATAGCTCTCTATGAGTGCGGCATAGGACCACGCCTGATATGATGGGTGGACGGTGTCGGTGGCTCCGTGCTGGAAGTGGGTTCTCACCATCGCCTCTTTTTCTGTCAGCTGTGCTTTTTGCCATTGCTTTAGTTCGACGATTATGACTTGCTCCTTGTGCTCTTCGCTGAGTCCGGTTATGATAAAATCGATCCGCTTTGAGGTGAGCGGTATCTGAAATTCTATGGATATTCCTGCGTCTGTTGCTATTTCCGGGTCGGACAGTACATTGCTCATGTGCATCATCGAGTTGGTCCAAGAGAGGACCTCATTCTGCGATGTGCTTCTGCCCAGATGTCTGATAAACGCTGCTTTGATTTTGGTGTCGATTTCGTTGTTGAGGACGTCGCTCAGGAAACCGTCTTTTGTAGACTGATATACGATCATAGGTTTTGGTGTATATATCTCGCTGGATTTATAGCTCGTTATATTTTTTAGCGGTGCCTTTTGCCTTGTCTGCAGGGTATTTTTCACCGTTTCTTTTTATCTTTTCGCGGACAATCTCGAATATGTCCAGATTGTGCTTTTCGGCTAAGAGGAATGCGTACGCAAGGATGTCGGCAAGCTCTTCCTTTAGTCGCTCTTTATCAACTGCTTCAACCTCCGAATCCTTCTTCCACAGAAAGAGTTCGTTGAGTTCTCCAGCTTCCAGAAAAAGTGCCAGCGCAAGGTTTTTTGAATCGTGAAACTGAGCCCAGTCTCTCTCATTTCTGAACTCGATCAGTTTTTTGACAATTTCTTGGTATTCAGTCATAGCAAAGTATCGTTAAATCTTGATTAACAAAGTTACCCAAAAAACTTGAAGTCGTCGAACTATAAATAAATTTTCTAGAATTAGATATATCAAATGTTTGCATGCTCTTTTTAGAATGGAATTAAATACTTTTATCAAACATTAAATATTTATTAGATATTGGTTAAGTGTTGATAAGATTTGATGTTTATTTGTTTTATTCTTATAAATAGTGTTTATTTTCGTATTATTGAGAACATTATTTAGCTTAATATCTGTATGTTATAGAATACGATTCTCTTATAAGTGAATTATTTTTTGAAATTATAATCAAAGTGAATACATTTGTACTAGAAATATGGAACGACGAGTGTTCATTATGCACATTTTACACTGTACGTAATGATGATGATGAAGTCACTGTCAGGGAATCAGAGACTGACAAGTTCTTTGAAAAATACGACGCAATACCAAAGTTTGAAAATGCAACAATCGAATTATTAAACTTTGTATTAATAGCAATAGGAGAAGATCATGGAGCTATTGATGAACTATTTAACCGACATGAAAATGAAGTTGATGGTTTACCTTTAAAAGGTTTTTTAATTTTAGGAAACACCAAATATAATTATCCGAACTTTCCCTTACGATTGTTCGCACTTAGAATTACAAACAGTATTGTCGTCTTATTTAATGGGGGCATTAAGGATTCCGATACTAACCAAACCAGCAGCCTAAGAATGCAATGGAAAGAGGCTTGCAGCTATTCAAAACGGATAACAGAAGCACTGCGAAACAGGGAAATTATTATTGAAAATAACAAACTTAAATGTAATACAGGCTCCGATACAATATACCTGTAAAAAAACACAATCATGAGAAGTAAAGTAGCAGACAGAATTTTGGCAAAGACTCCAAAAGATGTTGAGATATTTGTACGCCTGCATGCAGATATTACTGTACGTGTTAACCAGCTTTTAAAAGAAAAGGGGTATAATCAAAAACAATTAGCAGCAAAACTAGATAAAAGTCCATCTGAAATTAACAAATGGTTAAAGGGAGATCACAACTTCACACTTAAGTCAATAGCAAAACTTCAGGCAGAACTTGGTGATATCATTTTATATGTACCTAAAAGAAAGACCTTTAATGTTGCTGGTACTCAATGTGCAAATTTTACGGTTTATCATAACGAACCGGTTAATACGAATGTTCAATTTCATAAGTTTAAGACCAATAAGGTAATATCTAATAATCCACTACAAAAAAATGCAATCTAACGAAATCGGTCAGTTACAACCGGAAAAAATTCACATACTCAATGTCAATATTTTGAAGTGTAGTATTGAATCTCCTTTCGAATTTTCCATAAAGAACATCCATACCCACGATTTTACTTATAAATTTGAGGTTGCGTTCAATCTTGAAGATTTACTAATTAAAACAGATTTCATTCTGAACATAGCAACGAAGAGTAAAATTGCCGTTGAAGAAGAAGCTGTAGGATCGTTTCATTTTGTCTTCATTTTCAAGATAGATAATTTAAAGGAATTAGCAATTCTTAATAAAAACAATACGATTGATCTTGGGGGCGGCTTAGACAATGCTATTGCATCATTAACTTATTCAACATCAAGAGGCATATTATTAACAAGATTAAAAGGGACTGCCTTGGAAAATTTCATGCTTCCAGTAATTGATCCTAATCAACTCATTAATAATTCTTCTTTGAGTTAGAACAACTTAGCTATCGTGAATCTATTTGCCTTTCAGGTATTTCTCCAGGAAGCGGTCCTGTTCCCACAACAAATGCAGAATGTTCTCCTTTGCCTCGTAGCTGTGTGCCTCTTTTGGAAGAATCACCATTCTTGCAGGTGCGCCAAGACCCTTTAGTGCCTGGAAATACCTCTCTGTCTGCAAAGTAAATGTTCCCGGATTATCATCGGCCTCGCCGTGTACAAGCAGAAGAGGCGTTTTCATCTTGTCGGCGTTCATAAATGGCGACATTATCGTATAAACCCCGGGCACGTCCCAGTAATTCCGCTGTTCGTTCTGGAAGCCAAACGGAGTGAGTGTTCTGTTGTATGCACCACTTCTTGCGATTCCGCAGGCAAAAAGATTTGAGTGAGTCAGAAGGTTGGCGGTCATAAACGCACCATATGAGTGTCCGCCAATTGCAACCTTCTTTCTGTCTATGTATCCCAGTTTGTCAACCGCATCGATGGCTGCTTGCGCATTTGCAACCAACTGCTCAATAAATGTATCATTTGGCTCCGCAGTACCTTCTCCCAAAATCGGGAAGGCAGCATTGTCGAGTACAACGTATCCTCTTGTAACCCAGTAAACGAATGACCCGTAATATGGCGAAGTGAATTTGTTTGGATTGCTTGTGCTCTGGCTTGCAGAATTAGCATCCTTGAACTCTTGGGGATATGCCCAGATAAGCATAGGCATTTTCTCCTTCTTGTTCATATCGTATCTCGCTGGCAGATAAAGTATTCCAGACAGGTCGATTCCATCATTACGTTTGTACTTGATCACCTCTTTGTGAATATTCTCAATGCTCTCGAAGGGATTCTTGAAGAATGTAAGCTGAGTGAGGTTGTCTCCTTTTTTTCTGATATTTCTGAAGTAATAGTTCGGAAACTCATTTTTCGACTGAATTCTTATGAGAATTGTCCCTTTTTTAAGGTCTTCGATAGAGAGCAACTCTTCCATTTTGTCGGTATATGCCGACACATATAATCGTTTTGTTTTAAGTGTTTTAAGATTCAGTTCATCAATAAAAGGAAACTGACCATCTTTTGTGTAGCCGTCACCTATCAGGTAGACATTGTCCTTGTTAATTGTAATGACATCTTTTCCAAACTCATTTCTGGTCATAAAGAACTTACCAGGGTCCGAATAGGCATCCTGACTGTTTCTGTCGCTTATGATTATAGGTTTTGAGGCAGGGTCCGACGGATTAAACAGATATGTTTTTGTATTTCTTGTGCCGTACCAGGAATCTGAGAAAATTGCATGTGTTGCATCGCCCCAGAAAATCCTTCCTGCGCGTTGTGGAATTTTTGCAAGTGATACTGGCGATGCGGTGAATGGAGCCGACCACTCAAAAAGTTCGTCTCTGAATTCTGCTTTCTGTGCCTGATCGCCGCCGTCCAGCGCTTCGACATAGTAAAGTGTTGCTGGCTTGTCGGCTCTCCAGTTCATATTCCTCTTACCTGTCCGGGTAGAAGAGAAGCCTTTCGGCGTAGTTTCTGACAAAGGAACTTCATTCACAACCTTCACAAGGTTTCCCTCTAAGTCGTAAACTGTGCTTTTTTGTGGGAATTTGAATAGTGGGACCAGGTATGAGTATGGACGCTCTATTTTTGTTATCATGACATATTTACCATCGGGCGAAATGCTTTCTCCATAATATAAGGCGCTCTTCATAAAGAATTTGTCACCTCCGTCAATATTTACAATATGCAACTCCGACGAACACATGGTTTCGAAGTTTTCCTCGTCCCTCGTGTTTTTCAGTAGATCTGGGAATGTTCGGTTTTGCGCCTCTCTCCCTTCACTTACAGAAACAATAGGCCCTGTCGGCAAATCCATTTTGTCGTCTAGTAGCGGTTTTCTCTCTTTTGGAAGAAGTGTCACTATAAGCGATTTGCTATCCTTGAGCCAACAGAAGGGTGCGTCAAGACTGGCATTCACAATTGCTTCGGTAACCTTTTTTGCCTGTGCTGTAGCGATATCCAGAATCCAAAGCTCCACTCCTTTCGATGTTGTTATGGTAAAGGCCAGTAATGTTTCGTCGGGAGAGTACTGAATGTTGGCAATCTTAGGATTCTGAGGAAGACCCTTTACCTGTATCGGCTCACTGGCAGCTTCTCCTTCTACGGAAACCTTTCTGACCTTTATGTTGTTTTGGTAATCTTGGTCCACGGCAATGTTGGTAACAGGATTTAATCTCATACCTGCCAGCTTTATCTCAGGTTGGTAAAGACTCTCCAGAGTTTTATACGTGTCGCTGTAGATAAGCACCATATACTCCTTCTTGGTATCCATTTTTACAACAGGAATTTTTTCATAGTCTACCAGAGTCATTATCTCTTTAGGGGGTTTTTGATATTTAAGGTTTTCCTGAGCTAATGCTTTTCCTGTAGTAAACAGTACCGCTATAAACACTGCGCTGATTGTAAAAATGTGTTTTTTCATGTTTATATTATATATGCATAAATATTGTTACAGTTTTGAGTGGTTAAATTTAGGTTATTTTTATTAATTTCTGTTTTTTCCATACTACAGCTCAATTGCTGACGACCAACGTGGTTCTCTGCCAAAGCTATTAGTAGCAGTTAAAAACCAATTGTCACTTTGCCTCCGGATTTGGTTTCCCATTTTTGCTCCAGTTGATTGTGTTGATACTCAACTCCTGTTACGAATTTCAGGTTCTTCTGTGGTGTAAATTGGAGTTCTGCTCCAATGTTTGTCTTGGGAAACATATTACTCTTGTTCAGAAACGGGTCATTCACTCCGGGTGCAACATATTGTCCCCGAAGGTTTAACTGGCATTTATCGGTTAAATTATAATTCACCCCGAGAGTTGCACCGCAAACCACCTGGCGCGTAAATAACATATAGCCCAATTGTCTGCTGATAAAGGCACTCCCCTCTAATGCCAGTTCATCTGTTGGTTGCCATTTTAATGTTGTTCCGATATTATTATAGCTTCCAAGCCCGACATAGGTAGTTTGGCTATTGGTTGGAGTTACAGAAAAATGAGGCGATAGTTTGGTTGTATCACTTATTTTGTAGTTCCACATCAGCAGATTGTTCTGATATGAATCTATTGGTGATTTATGACTCATAAATGTATTAGTCATAGAAGCATTATCCAATAATAACCTCTTTTTATAACCGTCATCTGAGATCCCTGTAAGATTTCTTTTTAATCTGTTCTCAATAGTATTCTGCGACATTGCCATCGCAGATGAAAGCAGCATTAAGCCTAATAAAAATACTCGTAACACGATAATTTGTAATTATTTGTAGAACAATCAGTTTGCAAAATTTTCCGCTTTAAAAAAACCTGATTTCAACACGTTTTTGCCTTATTATCTATCACATACCACTTATCGTGCCAAAAAACATTAACTTAGCTATCCTTATGAAAACTCTCACCCTAAGCATTAAACGAACAGATTTCGACCAGATTCTGGCCGGAACCAAAACGGTAGTGACACGGGAGATTAAGCCGTCCAACGCTACCCGATATGTCTATTTTGTGGACTCGGTCACCAATACGCAATACAAAAGCTGGAAGGATATTCCCGACGGAGTGGGCGATATCGTGATAGAACCCGTTAGTTACGATGCTCTCAAGCTGCTCCCCGGGGCGTATAACGGGTCATCTCAAACCTACCTTAAAGGAACCCGTCCCTCCTGCCTTGTAGAGATAAAAGGTGCAGAAATCTTTTTTCTGATGGATGAAAACAACGATAAGATTTTCTACGACGAAGCAGATCTCGAATTTCCAGCTATGGTTATTGATTATTATTTGTAAATCCAGCACAATTGCGTAAATTTGCTCAGTGCATTGAGCAAATCCTTCTAATTGAATAAGTGTATGTATCAAAGAAAACAATATCAGTTAATTATAGACAGGCTTCGTGAGCCGCGTAAGTTTCTTCAGGTGGTAATAGGGCCACGTCAAATTGGAAAAACTACAGTTGTAAAGCAGGTATCGAATGCCCTTAGTGGAGAGATTCCTCACCTGATGTTTTCGGCCGACAATGTGCCTGCTACCCAAAATTCGTGGATTAGCGATTGTTGGGCCACTGCTCGAGCTCAAATGAAGCTTGAAGATAAAAGGGAGTTGATTTTGATAATTGACGAGATCCAGAAACTCAGAGGATGGAGCGAAGTTGTTAAAAAAGAGTGGGACCAAGACAGTTACAATGATCTTAATATGAAGGTTGTCCTGCTCGGATCGTCACGCGTTTTGTTGCAAAAAGGTCTTGCCGATTCTCTTGCCGGACGGTTCGAAACTATAAAGATGACACACTGGAGTTATTCCGAAATGCGGGAGGCATTCAATATGTCACTTGACGATTACATATATTACGGTGGCTATCCTGGAGCGCAATCACTAATTAAAAATCAAGAAAGGTGGAGCGAATATGTTCGCGACTCAATAATAGATGCTACAATAAACAAAGATATTCTCTATGATACGGCTATCAGTAAGCCTGCCCTACTAAGACAAACATTCGAACTTGGAGCCTCTTATTCCGGACAGATAATTTCACTTACAAAGATAGTGGGTTCATTACAAGACGCCGGAAATACAACTACTCTTTCCGGATATCTGAATCTACTTAAAGATAGTGGTTTACTTGCAGGCATTCAAAAGTTTTCCATAGATAAAGCCCGACAGAAATCAAGTGTGCCTAAGTTTCAGGTATTCAATAATGCGCTTCGGAATGTTTATTCAGGCTACACTTTTGAAGAGGCATTTCGCAATCCAAAAGTTTGGGGACAGCTCTTTGAATCTGCCGTAGGTGCTCACATTATCAGCGGAGCTATAAATGGTAATTATGAAGTTTTCTATTGGCGCGACGGTGATTTAGAGGTAGATTATGTTCTCCGGAAAGGAAGCAAAGTTGTTGCTATAGAGGTCAAAAGCAATGCCGATACAACCAATAAAGGTCTGGCCAAATTCAGGGAGCGATTCAATCCTCACAATTCTATAGTTATAGGCAAAGGAGGTATGGATGGCGAGATTTTTATGGGTATAAACCCGGTAAAACTAT
>CAZREC010000107.1:0-8487 GCA_964599025.1 uncultured Muribaculaceae bacterium
GGTTCTGCATATCCCATGTAGAGGCAACAAAGTCCATGTTTTTGAATTTCTTTGCCTCATTTACATCAAATTTGTGCAAGTTTACAGAGTCGTCAATAGAGGTTTTGAACTCTTCCGGTTTAAGATTAAGGGCATACATCTCGTTTTGTGTATCCCTGAGTGCAAGCTGAGGTGTGGACAACTGGAGAATGTGTTTTGGATATCTTGGAGAGAACCTTAGCGTCTTGCCACCCTCCACAACCAGTTTACCCAGGCCGAAGGCCATGCTCACTATTCCATCCTCGGGTTTTTCTGCACCTATAGGGTAAAAATTGATAGATCTGGCAACTCCGGAAATGGTTGGAAAGAAAAATCCACTGTCCTCTGTACCACAAACATCCTGAATCACTACTGCCATCTTCTCCTCGCTTATCAGATTAGACGTTGCCTGCAGATATGCACGGCTGGATGCAAAATAGATTGATGCATACACACTCTTGATGGCCTTGCCCAGTAGCCTGAGCATCTGGTCGGTATTTTGAGTGAGAGGAATCATATATGTAGAGTAAATTCCGGCAAATGGCTGATAATGCGAGTCTTCAAGTTTAGAACTTGATCGTACCGCCAAAGGGCCGGTAGCAAATTTAAGATAGACCTTAAGATCTGCAACCAGCGTCTCAGGAAGACGCGAACTCACAAATTCAGACAAAATCTCATCGTCTGTAATATCTGAATTTATAACATACTGAAGGCCATTTTCCCTGATAAACTGATCGAAGTAGTCTGTAGCAATTACAACGGAACGGGGAATAAGAATTTTAACGCCCGGATATTTGTTTAGCAGATTGTACTTCTGAAGCATGTTGTTGATAAATGCCAGTCCTCTGGCCTTACCTCCAAGCGATCCTTCGCCCAGCCTTGCAAACCAAATATACTGACTATATGAATTCGGGTTGAAACGAGCAACAACGCCATGTCCGAGCAAGATCCTGTAGTCTATTATTGCCTGAACAATATACTGCCTGAGGTTGTCCATTGTCTTGAAATGGCTCTCATGAGCAGTCTTCATCTTGTTGGCGAGGGTAAAAAGACCACGGGAGTACATCCATTTAGAAAGCCTGTTCCTTGACGTATGATAAAGAAGTACCTCTTCAGGAATTTCCATAACCAGATGCTGCAGGTCCTTCAGATCTTTTGCACGACCTATTATCTCTCCTGTGTTAAGGTCACGACAGACAAAATCGCCAAAAACAAACTCCTCACTAATATAGTCACTGAGTTCAATGAGCAGTGTCTTAGAGTATTTGAGAATAAATCCGACCCCCAGTTCATGAGCAATATCCCGCATGTTTTCCTGCGAAGACTGCAGGAGAAACGGCATATGAGGGTCGTCATTCTTGATCATCTTGCACAAGTCAATCCCAGCATCAAGTTTTTCACTTATTGCGGGATCATTCTTGTGAATTACAAATCCGACGTCAGATATAACTCCTAACAGATTCTTTTTGTACCGTTCATAAATATATACTGCTTCATCGTAGTTTGTTGCCAGAAGTATTTTCGGACGGGCCCTCTTTCTAAGTTTTTGTTGTTGTTCGTTGAGTGCCTCCTTAAGGAATTCGGCACTTTGCAGAAGGACAAGCTTATAAATAGCTGGCAGATAGGTTGAGTAGTACCGGATTGAGTCCTCTACAAGTAGTATGGACTGGACCCCTGCGCCGAGTATATCGTCATCGGCATTCATCCTGTCCTCGAACAGTTTTATAATTGCGAGTATAAGGTCGGCATTTCCGTGCCAGCTGAAAATATGATCAATTCCGGAACAATCCTCATTTTCGATTATCCGTGAAAGTTCTTTTGAAAAGTTAGTGAGCAATACAAAGGGAATATCAGGATAATCCTCTTTGTATTTTTTGGAGAATTTGAAAACATCAAGTTCCCCTACGTTGAACATACTAATAATCAGGTCAAAATCATTATCTTCTTCCAGAAGTTTCAAAGCGTCAACAGACGATGTCACCCATTTGAAGGTAGGAGGATTGCTGAGGTTGAGATCTACGTACTCTTTGTAAATCTGATCCTCTATACGGCCATCCTCCTCAAGGGTATAAGCATCATAGCTGCTGCAGATCATGAGTATCTTGCGGATACGAATCTGCATCAATGTTTTGTAGTTGATTCTCGAAGGTCTGGTCAGACCGCTGTGATTTTGTCCCATCTTACGAGTTTAGGTTGTATCTATTTTCTGTAATCGTAGAAACCAATACCTGTTTTTCTGCCTAGTTGATTGGCTCTTACCATTTTGCGAAGTAATGGATGCGGTCTGTATTTTGAATCACCATATTCCTTATACAATACCTCCATAATAGCAAGGCATACGTCAAGACCAATAAGATCTCCAAGTGCAAGCGGACCCATAGGATGGTTGGCACCCATTTTCATTGCTTCATCTATCTCATCCCTTGTTGCAACACCATCGGCAAGAATGCCGATCCCTTCATTTACAAGAGGAACAAGTATCCTGTTTACAACAAATCCCGGAGCTTCGTTAACGCTTACAGGTGTTTTGCCTATCTGTTTTGCGATCCATACCACAAAATCATGAACTTCCGGAGCAGTTAGCTGCCCTTTGATTACTTCAACCAGCTTCATTACGGGAGCAGGGTTGAAAAAGTGCATACCGATTACTTTGCCAGGTCTTTTTGTCGACGCAGCTATCTCCGTGATAGAGAGGGATGATGTATTAGATGCAAGAATTGCCTCTGGTTTGCAGATATTATCGAGAGTCTTGAAAATCTCGTGTTTCAGCTTCATATCCTCCAGCACAGCTTCAATTATCAGATCTGCATCTGCGCACTCATCATATGATGTTGTTTCAACGATCTTTGCTGTGATAGAATTCATTGTCTCAGCAGTGATTTTCTCTTTTTCAACTAGTTTGGAGAGATTCTTATATATGCTGTTGTGACCTATGAGGAGCTCGCTTTCTGATATCCCTTTCATTACAACGCTGAAACCCGCCTGAGCAAAGGCAAGCACTATGCCGCTTCCCATTGTCCCTGTACCTATAACACAAATTTTCATACTTAAATTTTTATTATCTGTTATTAAATTTTGGTTTTACTTTATTTAAAAATGCCGACATCCCGTCCTTCTGATCCTGTGTGGAGAAACAACTTCCAAAAAGGGAGTTCTCGTTTTCAAAGGCAGCTTCTGCTTCACTTACAAGACCCTTTTCTATTGCTGTTTTTGCATTTCTCACTGCAATTGGCGCTTTTGCTGCAATTCTCTCTGCCATTTTCAGTGCACTTTCCATCAGCTCTTCAGGCTTTACAACCTTGTTTACAAGCCCTATCTCATATGCCTCTGCTGCCCCGATAGTACTTCCTGTAAATATCAGCTCCTTTGCCTTACCAACCCCGACAAGTCTTGGCAACCGGTATGTAGCGGAAAATCCGGGGATTATTCCTAAGTCAACCTCTGGTTGTCCGAATTTTGCACTCTCCGATGCAATACGTATATCGCAGGCCATAGCAAGTTCGCAACCTCCTCCCAGTGCAAAACCATTAACAGCAGCTATCACCGGTTTGGAAAGTGTCTCAATTTTTCTGAATACTTTGGTCCCGAATGCTCCAAATGCCTTACCTTCATCGTAATTTAAATTTACCATCTCTGAAATATCTGCACCGGCAACGAATGCCCTCCCTTCTCCGGTTATAATCAAAACAAGAATTTCAGTATTGTTTTCCACCCAATCGATAGCAATCTCAAGCTCATTCAGAATTGAGGTATCAAGAGCATTCAATGCCTGAGGATTGTTGATTTTTATTATACAGACGTTATTTTCAGTTGATATCAGTAGTTTTTTGAATTCCATAAAAATATAAATGTTTATAATACAAAATTAGAACATTAATTCAATTTTATATTTAAATTTGCCGGACCATGAAAATAATCAATACATATTTTTTCCGTTTCTGTTTCTGTTTTACACAGGAGGTGGACTGATATGTTATTACTGTCATAATAATTAATAATGTAAAGGTCCCTTAATCCGGGGCCTTTTTTTGTAAAAGAAAATGAAAGAATCAGAAAATCACACAGTAAGCGTAGCAATTCAAGGTGGATTTGGAGCATTCCACGAAATTGCCGCCAAGCAGTTCTTTGGGAAAAACTCTATAAAAATAATACCATGCGATACATTCGCCGACCTTTTTCATGAACTTAAGGAAAAGAGGGTAGATTGCGGTATTGTCGCCATAGAAAATTCAGTGGCAGGCAGTCTCCAGCAAAACCACTCATTTCTCAGCGAAAGCGGACTGCCTGTGATTGGGGAGCAATATCTGAGGGTTGTACAGAATCTCATTGCTCTTCCCGGACAGTGTATCGATGACATTAAAGAGATTCATTCTCATCCTGTTGCTATACAGCAGTGTCACCTATTCCTGAATGAATTGCGCAAAAAGGGGGTGAAAATTATTGATTCTATAGACACAGCTCTTAGTGCCAAAAGAATCAGAGACGAGCACCTGCTTGGTTCAGCTGCTTTAGCCAGCTCTCTTGCTGCCGAAATGTATGATCTTGAGATTCTGCGTCAGGGTGTGGAGGACAATAAAAGGAACTTTACCAGGTTTATGATTGTTACTCAAAGCGATAAGGTAAAGCGAATGGCAAAAATTGCAAACCAGTCTGTAAATAAAGCATCTCTTTGCTTCTCTCTGCCTCACCAACAGGGAAAACTGTCGCATGTACTGTCGGTACTATCCATCTATAACATGAACCTTACAAAAATACAGTCAATGCCAATTGTTGGGATAGAGTGGGAGTATCTGTTCTACGTAGATCTGATATTCTCAGATTACAAACGTTACAAGCTTGCATTAGAGGCAATAAGACCACTTACCGACAAACTTCAGATACTTGGAGAGTATCAGAACGGAGAGCAGCCTAAACAGGATTAGATTATAAAATAACATGTAGTGGTAAAAAATAGGAAACTCTGAATTTTTTACCACTTTTTTTATTGTTTATTCTCTTTAAATAATCACTACAATATTTCATAGGCTTATATAGACAAACAATACAAAAATATTTCAGTGTATTATAAATGAGATAAATAAAAATAATATAAACACTCAATTATAACCTTGCTTATCTGAGTATATTTTACAACAACCATTCAATTACATTTTTTTGTTAGATTTGTGAAGATTGGATTACGTAAAATATTTGAGTATGTTTAAAATTAACCAGACAGATCAGACAATTAAGAATATTGACAAATTCTTTGACACTATTGACAGGGGGTTACTGGTATTTAAAGAGGGCGTAAGAAATTATCTTTACGGTAACAGGTCTCTTTTTGATGAGAACCTGTCAGAAATGGCTAAACTGGAAAGTGAGGCCAACTATTTGAGAAGAGAGATTGTTGCTGCTGTTCACACAATGTCATTCATGTCACAGATGAGGGGTGATATTCTAAAGCTATTTGAAAGAATGGACAATATAGTAGACATACTTAATAACAGTCTTTCTCAGCTTGATATAGAAATTCCCCATATTCCCACTGAGCTTAATCCGGAGTTTGTAAAGCTTACAGAACTCTCTACGCTGGCAGTTGAGTGCGTAATTCCAGCAGCAAAAGCATATTTCAGGTCTCCGGATTCCATTCCTGAAAAAATAAACAGGGTGTATTTTTATGAAGAGGAGACAGAGAGGCAGTCTAAAACAATTAAAAGAAGAGTTTTCCATGATATGCCTCAGTTGAAACTCAGCGAAAAGTTTCATCTGAGATACTTTGCACTTCATATAGAAACGTTGTCTGAATCAGCAGAGAAGGCAGCGGATTTACTATCAATAATGGCATTGAAACGTAACTTCTGATATGATTCTGGATATTGTCATTATAGTTTTATTTATTGGTGTCTGGCTCGCTTTGAGGGAGCTGCCAATGATTCTGGGATCTACTGTATCATCGGGAATCATCCGCTCAAGATACATTCCTGCACTTATTATAGTTTCCATATTGCCTGCTGTTTTTTTTAGTTCAGATATAGCATCAAATATCAATAGTGCTTCCAATCTTATCAATCCTGTAACAGTTCTTATAATAACACTATCTGCTGCAATTTCGGTATGGATAATATCATTTTTAACAAAATGGACATCTGTACTGTATGCAATAATGGCTGCTATGCTGGCACTGAATATTTATTCACAAGAGACAGAATCAATTTCATTTTTCTGGAAGAGTTCATTGGTATGGCTTATTAGTCCCGGATTATCTTTCCTGTTTTCCATTCTGCTTTTCCGTACCGTCAGACAGATTGTGACAAAGACTAACCTGCACCTTGTGACGTTAAATGGTATTTTAAGAATAGTACTTATAATTTCACTGATTATCATACTATTCTCCTTTGCCCTTAATAACGGATCATTGATCATTGCCCTTACAACAGGTTTAAATCCCTTATTGTCAGTTAGTATAGCAGGAAATACAATTCACGGGAAGGTTATTGTCTGGGCCATCTTTTTAATAGTGCTCCTCGCCCTCTACTTTTATCCGGTAAGAAGAATAACAGCCAGGATATCAAACAGACTATTCGACTTCAATACAGAAACAGAGATAGTGATTATGACTTCTATATCTATAGTATTACTACTCTTTTCAAGTAATACACTCTGCTCTTTCATAGGACTTGCTGCAACACCTGTCTCACCTCTGCATATCGCTCTGGGAGCAATTACAGGTATAGGATGGATACAGAAAAGTGTGGCTGTTGACAAAAAGGAACTTTTAAAGTCGGCCATTTCGATTGTTTTGCTGCCTGGATTATCATTTGTTCTTACATATTCAATATTGGCTGTAATAGATATTCAGAAAGGTGTCAGCAAAGGGAACCATGGTTTTTCCGGAGGAGAGATGAACTTAGACCTGACAACATTAACGTCTGTTGCTGTTCTTGCAATACTCTCATTTTTTGTTGTCTATTTCTATATATCAAAAAACAGAGCATCGGGGCAGGCAAGACTAAAGATAGCTGAAGACAGGAATCAGCTAAATGAAATGCAGAAGGCTCTGGTTGACCTTGAAATAAAAGTAATTCAAAATGAAAACAATAACCTTCACAAAAGACTGGAGATAAAGAGAAAGGATCTTATAAACAATGCATTGTGGATAGGACAGCAGAGAGATTTTCTGGATCAGCTTTCGACTGATATACATGTTCTTAAAAATTCTGAAAATCTGGAAGAGATGAAAAGCAGGATTCTTTCCTTGGAGAGCAAGATCATGAACAAAAAGGCTTTCTCTCACGAAATGAATGAGCTATATTCACAAGTGGAGATACTTCATAAAGACTACTCGGTTATACTACATGAGAAGTTCCCCGATCTTACAGAGCAGGAGAGAAGGCTGGCAACGCTTCTGAGGCTTGGTTTCTCAACAAAGGAACTGGCTTCAATAATGAGCATAACTCCGAAAAGCGTCGAGGTGTGCCGTTATCGCTTACGCAAACGTTTGAACTTGAAAAGGGACGATAATCTGATACAATTTATCAAATCACTTTAATCTATTTATTAATATGAAAAAATTAACACTTATCATTGCTGTAATCCTAATTTTCTTTACAGCAAAGGCACAGGAAAACCCTAAGGAGGATGTCAGGTACAACCAATATGGGGTGAAAGTTCAAAGAAAACCACTTAATGTAGAAGAGAGGAGCGGGATTCTGGTGTTTGAATCAAAGAACCAGGATTACAGACTTTGGTTCGATATAAGGGTACAGGTAGACGGTGCAACATTCTTCGGAGAAAATAAAGATTTCGATAAAATCGGAGATGGTGCATCTATCAGAAGAGGAAGACTTGCTGTAAAAGGACAGATTACAAAAGATTGGTACGGAGAACTTGATACAGACTTCGCTAACGGTTCTTTCGAGCTGAAGGACGCATATCTTCAGTATTCAGGTCTCAAAAATTTTGATTTCACAGTTGGTAACTTCAAAGAGGGATTCTCTATGGAATGTACAACAACATCCAGATATCTTGCATTTCTTGAAAGACCAATGGTTGTTCAGACATTTGGTCCTTCAAGACATATCGGGCTGCAGGCCAAGTACAACAAAAACTGGTTGATAGCGCTGGGCGGAATACATTTTCAGGCAATAGAGGGTCAGGAGACAAGAACTTATGTAGAGGACAACAACAAGGATTATGGTATGAGCAGCGGAAACTCTTATACCGGTAAATTGGTAATCATGCCGCTATACAATAAAAACAACATTGGTTTGCATATTGGTGCTGCTGCCTCCTATCGTATGCCAAAGTCCGATCTTGAACCGGTAAAAGAGGCCGGTGGTGTAAGATATAGTACTCGTAATGCAACATCCATAAACAGAAAGAAATAACTGGATACCGATGCAATCAAGGATGTTGACCATGATTTTCGGTATGGCTTTGAGCTAGCCGGTTCGAGCAAAGGGTGGAGGTTCCAGTCGGAGAATATTG
>CAZREC010000108.1:0-8467 GCA_964599025.1 uncultured Muribaculaceae bacterium
TACAGCAATACAGTAAATGGTTTTAAATCCGAATCCCTTGCCCAGAAACAGGAATGCAATTCCTAGCAATATGGCATTCATACTAAGATACGAATAGAAAACCTCAACGCCTGTTGCGTATTGAATTACAGAGGCAAGACCACTTACGCCCCCACCGGCTATCTCGTGTGGAATCAGAAATGCAGTCCAGCTGAAAACATAAATGAAAAGCCCGAAAGTCATAATTATATATGACTTTATATTCCTGAAGATAGAGATATCCATATTTTGATTTTTACAAATATATTTCCGATTTGGAGAAGATTACTGCGCTTCCTTTTATTAAGACCCTTCCATCTTCAATTGTACAATTTATCTCTCCCCCCCTTTTGGAAAGCTGCCTTGCTGTAAGAGAGTCCTTTTTAAGCCTTTTTGCCCAATAGGGAGCGAGTGTGCAGTGTGCCGAGCCGGTTACAGGATCTTCGTGTATTGTTGCCTGAGGGGTGAAGTATCTCGAAACAAAATCGCACTCCCTGCCGGGTGCAGTTACAATAACTCCACCAGGATCAATGTTAATTTCGTCAAAGACCGACCTCTCAATCTCTATCATCTCAATCTCCTCCTGTCTTGCATATACAAGCATATAGTCCCTTGCTTTATATATCTCCAGAGGTTTAATATTGAGACTGTCATAAATCTCTTCCGGAAGCGACGACTTTATTGCCTCTCTGAGCGGAAAATCCATCGAAATCATATCCCCCTCTTTTTTTACAGCAATCTTACCGGAAGCTGTATTGAACAGAATTTCATTTTGCTTGTACTTGTACCAGGTAAAAAGAACATGCGCAGATGCAAGAGTAGCATGACCACAAAGGTCCATCTCCATGTCTGGTGTGAACCAACGGAGTGAGAAACCTTCACCGTCCGGGAGTATGAATGCCGTTTCCGGTACATAATTCTCCTGGGCAATTTTTCTCAAAACCGAATCAGGAAGCTTCTCCTCCAGCATAACAACCACAGCAGGATTTCCGGAGAAGATCCTGTCTGCAAAAGCATCAACTTGAAAAGATTGCAAAACCATCAGCAAACAATATTAATAATCTTATTAGGAACAACTATTATTTTTTTGATATTACCCTCAGCAAGGTAACGGGCAGTATTCTCATCAGCCAGAACCGCCTCCTCTATCTCTTTTACAGACAGCCCTATCGGAAGAGTAAGTTTAAACCTTAGCTTGCCGTTAAACGAAACAGGGTACTCAAATGAATTTTCTATTGTGTGGGCCTCAATATATTCGGGGAATTTTGCAAATGATATACTCTCCTTGTTTCCCAGCATTTTCCACAACTCTTCGCAGATATGAGGTGCAAATGGTGACAAGAGTATTGTCATAGGCTCAAGTATCTCCCTCTTGGTGCAGCCAACTTCATAAAGATCGTTTGTTGCAATCATGAATGCACTTACACTTGTGTTGAAAGAGAAGTTTTCTATATCTTCCTGTACCTTTTTTATAAGTTTATGGAGAATTTTAAGCTCTTTTGCAGTAGCCTTCTCCTCAGAAACGGCAAATATCTCCTTCTGGATGAACAACCTCCAGAACCTCTTGAGAAACCGGTGCACACCGTCAATTCCGTTTGTATCCCAGGGTTTTGACTGCTCAAGAGGGCCAAGGAACATCTCGTACATTCTTAGTGTGTCTGCACCATAGTTAGTACATATAATATCGGGGTTTACCACGTTGAACATAGACTTGCTCATCTTTTCAACTGCCCACCCGCAAACATACTCTCCGTTTTCCAGAATGAACTCTGCGTTTTCGTACTCCGGCATCCATGCCTTGAACGCCGCAATGTCCAGCTTGTCGTTACTTACGATATTTACATCTACATGTATCTCAGTTGTATCATACTTATCCTTAAGCCCCAGAGATACAAATGTATTACCCCCTTTTACCCTGTACACAAAGTTCGAACGCCCCTGAATCATACCCTGATTGATAAGCTTTTTGAACGGTTCCGGTTCACAAACATAACCAAGATCGAACAGGAACTTGTTCCAGAATCGCGAATATATAAGGTGTCCGGTTGCATGCTCGGTACCCCCTATATACAGGTCAACGTTCCTCCAGTAGTTGTTGGCCTCTTTGCCAACCAGCTCATTTGAGTTCGACGGGTCCATATATCTAAGATAGTATGCACTGCTGCCTGCGAAACCTGGCATTGTGCTCTTTTCCAGCGGATAACCTTCGAATGTCCAGTTCTCTGCACGAGCCAACGGAGGCTCTCCACTCTCTGTAGGCAGGAACTTGTCAACTTCAGGAAGCTCCAGCGGCAGGTTTTTAAGTTCCAGCGGCATTGCAGTTCCATCTTTGTAATATATCGGGAATGGCTCCCCCCAGTAACGCTGACGAGAGAAAATTGCATCTCTCAGGCGGTAGTTAATCTTTTTCTTTCCTATTCCCAGCTTCTCAACCTCATTAATTGCAGCCGGTATTGCCTGTTTTACGGTCATTCTGTCGAGGAAACCCGAGTTGCACATAATTCCCTCCTTTGCATCGAAGCTCGCCTCAGAAACATCGCATCCCTCAATAAGAGGAATGACCGGGAGGTTGAACTGTCTTGCAAATGTGTAGTCCCTGCTGTCATGCGCCGGAACAGCCATGATTGCACCTGTTCCATAGCCGGCAAGAACATATTCAGATATCCATACAGGTATGTTCTTTAATGTGAAAGGGTTTACTGCATAGCTTCCGGTAAATACACCTGTTGCCTTTTTTGTCTCTGCCATTCTCTCCCTCTCTGTCTTCTTTTTTGCATTCACCAGATACTCTTCAACAGCAGACTTTTGTTCTGCTGTAGTAAGCTTCTCTACCCACTCACTTTCAGGAGCAAGAACCATGAATGTAGCTCCGAACACTGTATCTGCCCTCGTTGTAAATATCTCCAGATCATATTGTTGCGTACCATTTGAAACCTTGAATATCATCTCTGCCCCCTCTGAGCGGCCAATCCAGTTGCGCTGCATCTCCTTTAGCGAGTCGCTCCACTCCACCTTATCCAGATCGTTAAGAAGTCTCTCTGCATATGCCGACACCCTCAACTGCCACTGCCTCATTTTCCTCTGCTCCACCGGAAAACCCCCTCGTACTGAGAGTCCCTCCTTCACCTCATCATTTGCAAGTACAGTTCCTAAAGCAGCACACCAGTTTACCGATGTTTCACCCAGATACGCTATTCTGTATTGCATAAGTATTGCCGATTTTTCAGCATCGCTGAATGAGTTCCACTGCGCGGAAGTGAATTCACCCACCTCTCCGCTCGCAGCATTTACCTCACTGTTACCCTCTTTTTCAAAAATAGAAACAAGTTCAGAAATAGGTTGGGCCTTCTGACTCTTTTTATTGTACCAATGAGAGAACATCTCCAGAAAAGCCCATTGAGTCCACTTGTAATACGAAGGATCACAAGTTCTTACTTCACGTGACCAGTCATACGAAAATCCGATTCTGTCCAGCTGCTCACGGTAACGGAGAATATTTTTTTCTGTTGTTGTAGCAGGATGCTGACCTGTCTGAATGGCATATTGTTCTGCCGGCAGGCCGAATGCATCATATCCCATAGGATGAAGTACGTTAAAACCTTTCAGTCTTTTGTACCTGCTGTATATGTCGCTTGCAATATAGCCGAGCGGATGCCCCACATGAAGACCTGCTCCGGAAGGATATGGGAACATGTCCAGAACATAAAACTTAGGTTTGGAACTATCCGTTTTTACTTTAAATGTTTTGTTTTCAGACCAATAGCGATGCCAACTCTGTTCAATCTCAAGAAAATTATACTCCATTTCACGTCAATTATTTCAAACGGCAAATGTAGTAATTTTTCTATCTCTTTAGCTTAAATTCTATGGGTACAGAAATTTTGACCCTTACAGATACTCCGCCTTTGATTCCCGGTTTCCACCTTGGTGATGCCTTGACCACCTTTACTGCCTCAGCATCAAGTGCATCGTCTACCGATTTCACAACTTCTACAGAGCTCACCTCACCGTTTTTCTCAACAATGAACTCCACGATAACCCGCCCCTGAATACCTGAATTCATTGCAGATTGAGGGTACTTTATATAGTCGTAAACCCACTTGTCCAGAAACTGCCTCTGGTCGCCGCGTAAAAAAGTAGGCGTCTGGTCAACATCGTAACTAGAGTAAACTCTTGCAGAACTATCCTTGCCCGCCGCAGATGGTGTTTTTTTGTCATCGGCAAATGCGGTTCTCGGAAGCGTTCTTGTCTGGTTTGCCGCGATTTTTGTCAGCTCAAATACATATCTCGAAATTGAGGACATGCTTTTATAGTCGAGGTTTTCCGGTAAATCACGCGGAGTATGGTAATCACGGTGAATCCCGGTCGTTACAAGTGCAACCGGAATACCTTTTTTGCTAAAATTCTGATGATCAGACGCAAAGTAATCAGTTGCAATTATTTTAGGAGATATCATTGCCGGCAGGTCAGACACATCCTTTAGCATTGTGGCAAGTTCTACTCCAGGTAACACAGTATATACCATTGGATAGTTTTCCCCTCCGGATTTACCAACCATATCCAGATTTATCATCAGGTTAATATTATCGACAAAGCTGAATGCTCTGTCAGTAAAATACCATGAACCCACAAGTCCCTGCTCCTCACCACCAAATGCTGCTATTATGACCGACCTTCTGAAGTTGAACGACTCCCTTTTTATATCTTTTGCAACCTCCATAAGTATGCTCACACCTGAAGCGTTGTCGTCTGCTCCTTTGTAAATCTGGAGGGATTCCTTTCCGTTTATCTGCATATTGTTGTAACCCAGATGATCGTAATGGGCACCTATAAGCACGTATTCGTTTTTAAGAACAGGATCATACCCTTCAATTATTGCTACTACGTTTTTTGAATAGAGGGTATCGCCTTTGTCCGACACAAATGAGAAGTCTTGTCCTGTCCTGTTATAAAGGATTGTAATGTCGGATTCCTTCAAAACCCGGGTAATATAATTGTAAGCAATCCCCTCACCTTTAGAACCGGAAGATCTGCCCATCAGAGAATCGGCAGTAAGTGCGTTCACATGCTTCTTCAGTTGTAGCTCAACATCTGTCTGTGAGTATAACTCTGCGGAAAATGAGAGTATGAGAGCTGCCGCTATGAATATTCTTTTCATTATCATTTTCTTACAGGTATAATTTCCAGCCAGTAACCGTCGGGATCGTTAATAAAATAGATACCCATCTTGTTGTTTTCGTAGCAGATGCAGCCCATCTCCTTATGTTTGTTGTAAGCTGCCTCGTAATCATCTGTTCTGAAAGCCAGATGGAACTCATTATCACCCAGGTTATACGGCCTTTCCCAATCTCTTAGCCATGTAAGTTCAAGCTGATGTTCCGATGAACCATCAGAGAGAAAGATAATTATAAAGGAGCCATCCTCCGGAGTGATCCTTCTTATTTCGGAAAGGCCGAGAGCCGCATGGTAAAACTCCATGCTTCTCTCCAGCTCCTTTACGTTGATGTTGTTGTGTGCAAATCTGAATTTAGCCATTAGTAGTTGTATTGGATTATCTGATAAAGTGCGGCATATCTTCCGGCAACACAATCGAAAACTCGACTAGTCCCATCAATTCGCCATTCCGGTACCAAGGGGTCTGATGAATCATCTTCTTTACACCTTTTTTTTCTATGGTGTAGGTATTTGACTTTCCACTTTCCAGCATATCCAGAATCATTTTCCACGACTTTTCTCCGTGGCACTCCTTCAGATTTTTCCCGATAAGATCGCCGTAGTCTTCAAAAGTTTTACGCGCCTTTTCGTTTTGATACACAACATTAGCCTCTTTGTCGCAGACTGTTACCGCACATGATAACTCGTCGGCCCATCTGAGCTCTGTCATTTTTCAAAAATTACTGCTTGTAGAAAGGCATCTTGACAACCTTTGCCTTAAGCAGTTTTTCACGCACCTTAATGAAAATCTCGCTGTCTGTCTTGCTATAGGCAGCAGCTACATACGCCATTCCTACAGGTTTCTTTATTGCCGGACCCATTGTTCCGGATGTAACAATACCAATTTCTGTGCCAGATGCGTCACACACAGAATAGCCATGTCTTGGAATACCTTTGTCTACAAGTTCAAAACCCACCAGCCTCTTTTTAGGACCTTCTGTCTTAAGCTTAAGCATGTAATCCTTGTCTATGAAATCACCCTTGGCCTCACTGAATTTTGTTATCCATCCCAGACCTGCCTCAATTGGAGATGTTGTGTCGTCTATGTCGTTTCCATAAAGACAGAATCCCATCTCAAGACGAAGAGTGTCTCTCGCACCAAGCCCTATTGCCCTGATATCAAACTCCTTACCAGCTTCAAAGACTGCGTTCCAAAGCTTATCGGCATCTTCGTTTGCTACATATATCTCGCATCCACCCGAACCAGTATAACCTGTTGTTGAGAAGATTACATTTGGAATTCCTGCGCAGGTGAGCTTCTTGAATGTATAGTACTCCATATCTGTAACATTCTGGTCACATATTTTCTGCATTGCCTTAAGTGCCAGAGGGCCCTGAACAGCAAGCTGTGCAATCTCGTCTGAAGCATTGTAAAGCTCCTTGCCCGGTGTAATATTAAACTTAGGAGCAATTGCAGCAATGTGAGCATAATCTTTATCTACATTGGATGCATTAACAACCAGAAGATATGTAACTGAATCTATGCAATATACAAGAAGGTCATCTACAATGCCACCTTTACCGTTAGGGAAACATGAGTACTGAACCTTACCGGGAGTAAGTACCGAAACGTCATTTGAAGTGACATACTGAAGGAATGCAAGGGCATTAGGGCCCTTGACCCAGATTTCGCCCATATGTGATACGTCGAATACTCCAAGTTTGGTTCTGACGTGATTGTGTTCTTCATTAATGCCGAAATATTCTACCGGCATGTTGTATCCGGCAAAAGGTACCATTTTAGCTCCTAACGCAATGTGTTTTTCTGTAAATGCTGTGGTTTTCATTATTTTTTAATATAGTTTTTATTTAACATGCAATTTCTGATTTGTATCGTATACCCATATATCCTCAGGTGCAAAATCAGTATCCATTATCTTTAGCATCTCCTTGGAGGCCTCTCCCTGAGTCATGAAAGATGCCGCAGAGACCAGCTTATAACCGTTTTTGAACTCTATGAGCTTTGGTTTGTAGCCGTTCTTCGAAAGGAAAAGAAACATCTTTTCTGAATTTACAGGATCTTTGAAACTCCCGACAATAACATAGAAACGGTCGTTATAGTCTGCTTTGGGAATTTCTGTAACAGTACTCTTTTCCGCAACAATTTTATTTGTCTGCTGGACATCTTTGGTAATCTCCTTGACATCATTGGAAACCGCTTCTCCGGCAGCCTTTATATTCTCTTTTACCATCTGCGAGAGTGCAGTTGTATCTGCAGATGCCTTGGCAATAGAGTCAATTTGCAGTCTTAGAAGAGAATCCTTTAATCTCTGTTCTGCAACAAAGAGATTAGCACTTTTTTTTGCTTCAAGCTCTCTTGAGGTTGGCATCCCCAATTGAAACCTTACCCAGTCGCATCCCGAAAGAAAAAAAGAGAAAAAAACCAGGAGAATAACCAAATTTGACTTTCTCATAATATACTAATCATTAGGAAATTTGTACTTTCACAAAAATAGCTAATTTAGCAGAAAGATAAAAATAAAAGTATATTTGGTATATGATACAATATATTACCTTTCTCTCTCATCTGCTGTTTATGAGTCTCTTTCCGGTTCATGAGGATTCTCTTAAACTTCTTTTCATAGGAGACATCATGCAACATCAGGCACAGATTGATGCAGCACAAGTTAAAGGATCAGGAAAAAAAGCGGCACCAATATATGATTACACCTCATATTTCACTCAACTAAAAGAACACTTTGACAAGGCCGACCTCACCATTGCAAATATGGAGACAACCTTTGCCGGTCCTCCCTATTCCGGATATCCCAATTTCAACTCTCCTCCGTCCCTTCTGACTGCATCAGCCGAGAGCGGGATAGACATTTTTCTGGCAGCAAACAACCACACATGCGACAAAGGAAAAAGGGGACTCTCCGGGACAATTGGTCTGTACGACAGCCTGGGGATCATGTATACCGGCATATACCGCAACAAGGAAGAGGAAACGGCCAATAATCCGCTAGTTGTCAATATAAAAGGTTTTAAGATTGCCTTCCTCAACTATACTTATGGAACAAATGGCATCCCCATTCCTCCCCCCTATGTAGTAAAGCTGCTGGACACAGCTGTCATAAAACCAGATCTAAGAAGGCCCAAACCTCCCATTCTTAACTCAATAATTGTATGCCCCCACTGGGGGGAGGATTACAAATTTGCCAATTCTGCACGCAAGGAGGGGAGGAAGAAGTTTTTTTAGGCAAACGGGGCTGACTTTAAAATAGGTTAAAATCCC
>CAZREC010000109.1:0-8352 GCA_964599025.1 uncultured Muribaculaceae bacterium
AATTTGTAAAGGAGCCTCAGGTTGCTTTTGAGCAGGGAATGACACTGAACATGGGTCAGATCCTGAGCATTCCTTTTATTCTGGGTGGTGTGGTACTGGTGATTTACAGCGTCCTGAAAGGAAAGCCGGCTGTAATTGAGCAGAATGTGAAGGCAACAAAGCAGGGTGTTGGGGGAAAAAGCAGAGTTTAAATTCCTCCAAATAGTTGCCAGAAAGGAACAATTCGGATATCATTATAACTATCTTCCTGATTGTACGTGATAAGTGTTTTTGAGGCAAATTCAATATCTCCACCCAACGCTTTAAAACCTAAAATTTCACGACTTTTATTCTGGAGATTAAGCTCATAGCAAACCTGAAAAGCATGGTATTCATTGTCTTTTCTGGCTATAAAATCGCATTCTCCGGTTTTTCTTGCAAAAGATATCAAATCATATCCATTATTTACCAACTCGTTATAAACGGAATTCTCTAGTAAAATCCCATTTTTTGGAGAGAATCTAAAACCAACAGCATTCATAAGTCCATTGTCAATACAATAGGCTTTGTGTATTGGGCGCAAGTCTTCCTTTAGCGAATAAGAAAAATTAGTAATATCGGAAATCACATAACTTTGAGTGGCATAATCCAGATATTTACGAGCAGTGTTTTCATTACTTTTTATCGCATTGCCTAAACTGCTATAATAGAATGGAGTTCCTACATTAGAGAGAATATAGTACATCAACCTGTAAAAAAGATTAGTCTCTCTGACCTGATTATAAGTGATGCAATCTTTGAGTACAATTGACTCGTAATAATTATGCAGGAGCTCGGTTTTTACAAAATCTTCTGTTTCATTCAAAACTATTTCAGGAAAACTTCCCCACTCGAGGTATCTGTCAAAAATGCGAAGTAACTCAGATTTACGGGAAATAGCAGTGAATTTATCTTTTATGCCATGAAGAAAGAATAATTCACTTAATGAAAATGGACGCACCAAATTAGCAAAATATCTACCAGAAAGGAGTGTTGCAAATTTATTTTGTAATAAATTTGAATTAGACCCAGTTATGTAAATCTTTCTGAATTGTTTTGTGTCGTATGCGCCTTTTGCAAATAATTCCCAATTACATACATGCTGAATTTCATCCAGAAACAGATAATTAATTTTCACACCTGTTAATTTTTCAGCAACCTCTACAATAGAATATAATCCTGAAGCATTTTCCCATAATGGAGTGAACAAGGGCTCGTCAAGATTAAGAAGTAGAATTTCTTTTGGATTTACTCCATCATCCATTAAGTCGTTTATCAATAATTGAAAAATCGTCGACTTTCCGCTTCTGCGGATACCTGTTAAAACCTGAATATGAGGTAGGTTCTTCTTGTTTCTTAGTTGTTCAAACAGAGATCTGTTATGTATTGATAAGTACTTCCGGGTACTCCAGTGTCTGTTTAAACGTAAAAGAGTAGCATCCATGTTTGTAATATTTTAAATACGCGATAAAGATAAATAATATTTCGGATAATCGAAACATACTTCGAATAAACATAGAATTTGTCTAATTATAATTAGAGTCAGGCCCGGTCGCTTTCTCGTCTGAGATCGTTCTCTTTTATTGTGTGACGCTTGTCGTACTCGCGCTTTCCTTTGGCCAGGGCTATGTTCAGCTTTGCGTAGCCATTTTCGGCAATAAAGAGGCGGGTGGCCACAATTGTGAGCCCCTTTTCGCGGGATCCTCTGTGTAGCCGGTTAAGTTCGCGTTTTGAAAGAAGCAGCTTGCGGTCCCTTTTAGGGTCGTGCTGATTGAATGAGCCCCACCAGTAGTCGGCAATATGCATGTTCTTAACATATAGCTCCCTGTTTGCAAAATAGCAGTAAGCATCTGCAATAGAGGCTTTTCCTGCGCGAATAGACTTTATCTCTGTTCCTGACAAAACTATACCGGCAGTGAAGCTCTCTATGAATTCGTATTCGAAAGAGGCCTTCTTGTTTTTAATCTCTATTTTACTTTTTGCTTTTGGCATGGGAGTGCAAAAATAGTGTAAATTTGTGGAATGAACCACGATTTGATCTGTATATTGGGGCCGACGGCCTCCGGAAAGACTAAATATGCTGTTAGATTGGCACTTGAGATGGGTGGCGAGATTATCTCTGCCGACTCCAGACAAGTTTACCGCGGGATGGATATTGGTACGGGCAAGGATCTGTCGGAATACACTGTAAATGGTGTTCAGGTTCCTTATCATCTGATAGACATTGCCGAAGCGGGGGAGAAGTACAATCTCTTCCAGTTTCAGAAGGACTTTGAAAGGGTTTATAACGACATCAGGTCGAGGGGCCAGTTGCCAATCCTGTGCGGTGGTACGGGCCTCTATATCGATGCCGTAACAAGGGGGTACTCTTTGGCGGAGGTTCCGGAGAATCCGGTGCTTAGGGCAGAGCTGGAGAAGCTTTCGATGGAGGAGCTGTCGGCCAGGCTGGAGGGGATGAAGAAGATGCATAATAAATCTGACATCGATAGTAAAAAGAGGGTGATAAGGGCTTTGGAGATTGAGATTTACAGGCAAAACTCTCCGGTTGAATATGTGCAGACAGCTCCCATAAATACAAGATTTATAGGAATTTCTGTAAGCAGAGAGGAGAGGAACGCAAGAATTGACAAGCGACTCAGAGAGAGACTGGAGGGTGGTATGATTGAGGAGGTGCAAAGATTGCTCGATTCTGGAATTTCTCCGGAGGACTTGATTTATTATGGGTTGGAGTATAAATTTGTGACGTTGTTTATATTGGGCATGCTTACTTACAAACAAATGGAGGGGCAGCTTGCTGTTGCAATTCATCAGTTTGCTAAGCGGCAGATGACCTGGTTCAGGGGGATGGAGCGCCGGGGTGTGAAGATAGAGTGGGTGTAGAAAGGGACGATTGTTTTCATGTTGACAGATCAGCATTTTTTGGCTTACAATAACTATATTGATTATATTTTAAACGGAAAGAAAAATGAAAAAAAACTATCTGCTGATTCTTTTGCCCCTTTTTGCGATGTGCCTTTGTAATGCTGTCAACGGGCAGAGTGCAGGAAAAATGAAATATACCGATGCCAGGGAGCTTATGCTTCTGGGAAAAGGCTTTGATGTTACCGAGTCGTATTACAGCAGGTTGCCTTTGAGTGGTAAGGATGGTTTCCGGAAAGAGCTCTGGAGCCTGGCTAAAAACTCTGCGGGCCTTGCCGTAAGGTTCTCTTCTAACAGTACCTCTATTGCTGTCCGCTGGACAGTAATGACAAATATGTCTATGAACCACATGGCTGCGACCGGCATCAAGGGTGTCGACCTATATTCGCTCGACAACGGTAAGTGGTATTTCGTGGGTACCGCAAGGCCCACAGACAAG
The DNA here is from genome assembly GCA_964599025.1 of uncultured Muribaculaceae bacterium. GTDB lineage: Bacteria > Bacteroidota > Bacteroidia > Bacteroidales > UBA932 > Bact-08. The sequence continues at coordinate 3,377 of CAZREC010000109.1, forward strand.
GAGAACAATGCAGTTGTCATCAAAAACATGACCGCTAAGCAACGGGAGTACATTGCCTACCTTCCGCTTTATGATGGTACCGAGAGTCTCTCTTTTGGGGTGGATTCTCTGGCATCAATAGGGATGCCTCAGGAGAGAGTTTTGCTGAAAAGTGACGACGGTGGTGCCATTCTGTTTTACGGAACCAGCATTACACAGGGAGGTTGTGCATCGCGTCCGGGTATGGCCTATACGGCTATTCTGGGGAGGATGTTGCAGAGGGAGACAATTAATCTGGGGTTCTCCGGTAACGGACGTATGGACAAATCAATGGCTGAGGCTATCTGCAAGGTGAATGCGCAGACTGTTGTTCTTGATTGTCTTCCAAATACTAATGCGCAGATTGTAAGGGACAGCGCATACAATTTCATCCGCATGATTCTTGATGCAAAACCCGGAGTTAAAATCTATATGGTGGAGAACCCCATCTTCCCGACTTTGAGGTTCGACCAGAAAACAGCAGCCGAACTCAGCGAGGAGAACATCGAGTGGAGAGCTGTTTATCAGAAGCTTAAGAAAGAGAAGTTCCGCAATGTATACTTTATCCCCGGAGCAAAGCTTGCTGGTTGTGATGGTGAGGGCACTGTTGACGGCGTTCACATGACCGACCTGGGATTCCTGAGGTACGCCGAGGAGTTTGCTAAACAGCTCGTGGCACGATAAGGGGTATTTATCGTATTATCAATCATATACACAAAACGCTTCAAGAAACTACTTTGACTAACGTGGTCATTTATAACAAAATGCCACAAATCGCGCCACGAGTTAGACACCCCGGTACTGAAACACCCGCAGGTCGAACTGTTCAACGACGGCCATTACGTGGTCGAAGATGTCGGACTGTACATTCTCGTAGTAGACCCAGTCCTTGACGCGGGTAAAGAAGTAGAGCTCTAGGGCGATGCCCTTTTCTGTGGGTTGCAGCTGGCGGACCATGCAGGTCATTTCGTGGTTGACTTCGGGATGGTGTTCCAGGTAGTTTTGTATGTAGGCGCGGAATACCCCTATGTTTGTCTGGCGGCGGCCGTTCACCAGAACGGTGTCGTCGGTTTGGTTTTCGCTGTTGAACTTCTGAATCTCTTTTTCGGTCTCTTCTATGTACTCTTTAAGGTACTTGATTTTTCGGAAGCGTTCCAGCATTTCCGGCGTACAGAAGCTTATGCTTGTCATGTCGAGTATTATTGAACGCTTGATCCGCCGGCCGCCGGACTCCTGCATTCCGCGCCAGTTCTGGAACGACTCGCTCACGAGTGCGTAAGGGGGAACGGTAGTTATGGTGTTGTCGAAGTTGCGTACCTTTACAGAGTAGAGGCTCACCTCCTCCACATTGCCGTCGGCTCCGTATTTGGGAACAGTTATCCAGTCACCCTGACGAAGCATGTCATTTGATGAGAGTTGCCAGCCTGCCACGAATCCAAGGATTGTGTCCTTGAAAACCAGGATAAGGATTGCCATGGATGCGCCCAGCCCGGCAAAAAGAGCTGTGAAAGAAGTATTTAAAAGAATGCTCAGTAGAGAAATGGCTCCTACAAAGTAGGCAATTACGGCCACTATCTGGAAGATTATCTGGATTGGCTTGTTGGAGTAGTCTTCAGATTGTGAGTATATTTTTGTCATCGCCTTTGTTGCGGCATGTATTGCGCGGATGATTGCGTAGACGATATATATGAGGGCGCCCTTCTCAAAGATTGTCACCCAGAACAATGACTTTAGGGCTATTGGAGCACACAGGTAGAACACTATGCCCGGGAAAATATGGGCAAGGAACTTGAATACCTTGTACTCTACAAAAATATCGTCCCAAATAGCGGTCGTGAATTTTGCGACATGACCCATTACCCGGTGAAGTACGAATCTTGAAATAAGATCGACTAAGTATGCGAGTAAAAAGAGAAGCGTCATGCTTATGATTTCGTCGAGCCAGCTTGCGACAACCGAAGAGACCCCCCAGTCAATCAGCATCTGGTATATTCCGTCAACCACCCCGAAGAGTGCCGTTGCCCGCGTTGTTATTGCATTCTCTATCATGTTTCAGGAATTTTTAATGTCAATATTATTCTGACGACAAAGATATGAAAAAACCGATGTATAAAATTTAGGTTATATTTTGGCAGATATAAATTCGTGAACTGGAAATACGAAAATATAGGATGTCCAGTTCCCTATTTTACAATAGCCAGAACACCCTTCTCGCGGAATATTTCTACACACTTCTCAATTGTCTGGTCGGCCGGCCGGGCCATTGGTATGTTGTTGGAGTTGTAGATTGTACCCAGTCGGGTGTGCTTTCCGGAGGCGATGTCGTGATAAGGCAGGAGCTCGACGGTGCGCTTTTTATGCCCGGGCAGAGAGGAGAGGAATATGGCGGTGGCTTTGATGTTCTTTTCGTCGGCATTTATTCCCTCAATAAGCGGAATGCGGGGGATAAATGCAAACCCCTCAGCTGCCAGCATGCGTATGTTGGATAATATGAGCTCATTGCTCTCTCCGGTATACTTTTTATGCAGAACGGGGTCCATCAGCTTAATATCTGCAAGAATGAGCTCGCAGTTTGAGGCTACCTCCCTTACAATTGCTTCAGTGGCATACAGTGAGGAGTCCACGGCACGGTGGATGCCCCGTTTGCCGCATTTGTCGAGCAGTTCAAGCAGAAGCTTTCTGTGCAAAAGCGGTTCTCCACCGCAAAATGTGACTCCTCCGTCGGACTGGTCAAAAATGAAGCTCTCTCTTTCAATGGCCATCATTATCTCTTCTGTCCCCATTTCGCGGCCGGATATCTCCAGAGCATTTGCGGGGCAAGCCTCTGTACAGGTTCCGCAGCCGGTACAGAGTGTAGCATCGGTGGAGATCTCCTCCGATGTCATGGCTAATGCCGAATTGGGGCATACGCTCACGCATGTACGGCAGCTGAGACACTTCTGCTTGTTGTAGAGTTTCTCCTTAGTGCTTTTTATTCCTTCGGGATTGTGGCACCAGATGCAGGATAGCGGGCAGCCTTTGAAAAAGATTGTTAGACGTATCCCGGGTCCGTCGTTTATTGAGTAGCGTTTTATGTCGAAAATCAAGCTCATGGCAATAGATGTTTAAAACCGGCCGTTCTCTGTTCTGGAGATTATCTCCTCCTGAAGGTCGCTGTTCATGTGGTTGAAGTAGTCGCTGTAGCCGGCCATCCGTACGAGCAGGTCGCGATACTCTTCGGGCCTCTTGCGGGCGTCGCGCAGTGTTGCGGAGTCTACAATGTTGAACTGGACATGATGGCCGTTAAGCGAAAAGTAGCTGCGGATAAGGGCTCCCAGCTTGGAGAGGTCACTCTCCGATTTTACCAACGAAGGGAGGAAGCGAAGGTTGAGAAGGGTTCCGCCCGATTTTATCTGGTCCAGCTTGCCCAGAGATCTGATTACGCAAGTGGGGCCATGTGTGTCTGCTCCCTGCGAGGGAGATGTTCCGTCGGAAATTGCCCTTCCGGCTCTCCTCCCGTTAGGGGTCGCTCCGGTAACCTTCCCAAAGTAGACGTGGCAGGTTGTGGAGAGCATGTTCATGTGGAAGCACTCCCATTTTGTGTTAGGCATTCCGTCTATTGCAGCAAAGAGGTCGTCATATACTCTTACAGCAATTGAGTCGGCATAGTCGTTGTCGTTTCCGTAGAAGGGGGTCTTGTTTACTATTGTCTGCCTGAGTATCTCTTCGCCTTCAAAGTTATTTGCAATGGCACCCAGTAAGCGCTCCATTGTAAAACTCCCTTTTTCGAAAATGTGCAATTTAATGGCAGAAAGCGAGTCTGTGACTGTACCTAGTCCTGTACACTGTATGTAGTTTGTATTGTAACGCGGCCCGCCGTTGTAGTAATCTTTCCCTTTGGTTATGCAATCTTCTGTAACTACCGACAGGAATGTGGCGGGGGCATATTTGGCAAACATTCTGTCGATATAGTTGCTGACTCTTATCTTGAGGTCGACGATGTGATTCAACTGCCTGACAAATGCCTCGTAAAGCTCTTCGAAGCTTTTAAATTCCAGCGGATTGCCTGTTTTTATCCCGACGAACCGGCCACTCACAGGGTCGGTTCCGTTGTTGAGAGTTACCTCAAGTATTTTGGGAACATTAAGGTAACCTGTTAGCAGATAGGCCTCCTTTCCGAATGCTCCTACCTCTATGCAACCGCTGCACCCTCCTTCGCGGGCATCTTTAAGTGACTTTCCTTGTCGCGTCAGCTCCTGAATATATGCGTCGGCATTGAAAACAGAAGGGTATCCGTACCCTTTGCCTATAACCCTGCATCCTGCTTGCAGGAAACTTCCGGGGGTATTTTGACTGATATGTATGGAACAGCCAGGCTGAAGAATGTGTAACTCTTCAAGAACTTCCAGTATGATGTACGATACCTCACTCACACCACTGCTTCCGTCGGCCTTCACTCCCCCTGTGTTGATATTGGTGAAGTCGTTGTATGTGCCGCTCTCTCGGGCGGTTATGCCCACTTTTGGCGGGGCGGGATGGTTGTTCACTTTTATCCAGAAGCATGCAATCAGCTCTTTTGCCTCTTCTCGGGTGAGGGTGCCGGCGGCTATCTCCTGTTCGTAGAATGGAGCAAGGTGCTGGTCGAGGTGGCCGGGATTCATTGCGTCCCACCCATTTAGTTCTGTGATTGTGCCGAGATGCACAAACCAATACATCTGGATTGCCTCCCAGAATGTCTGCGGAGCATTTGCCGGCACCCTCCTGCAAACCTCTGCAATCCTATGAAGCTCGTTTATACGTATTTTCAACTCTTGTGAATCTGTCTCGTCCGATTTGCCGGAAAACTTTGATTCAAGCTCCAGAGCTATCTTCCCTGCTTGTTCCTCGGCCATCCGGGCATGCCTCTCCGCAAACAAAATAACTGCGTCACATGAGATATCCATGGCGCGCAGCTGCTCCTGACGGTCAGTAGCTTCCGG
>CAZREC010000110.1:0-7850 GCA_964599025.1 uncultured Muribaculaceae bacterium
TTAAGAGGGGTCTGAACTCTAATCTGCCACCCACCAGGACTCGCTATGGGATAGATTCCGGTCTGCTTATCTACCATGCCTACAGCCCCTTCGGGTATCGTCAGGCGAGGTGTCTCTTTGCGGGGCATTGCTATCCTCTGGTCCATCCCTCCCAGATAACAGAACCCAGGTGTGAAACCAAGCATATAAACCAGATAGCTTGCCGATGAATGAATACTTATAACATCTTCTGCCGACAGCTTGTTAAAAGCGGCAACTTCCTGAAGATCTGGCCCGTACTCACCACCATATAAAACAGGAACCTCTTTGGTCTTTGTTTCTGACAATATGCTTTTATCTATGTCATCTTCAAGAGAGGTTATCGCCTCTTTAAGTTTGTCAAAAGTTGTAACTGCGGGATCATAGCAGATCATCAGTTCGTTGTACGAGGGAATAAAGTCTGTTATACCGGAGATATTTTCCTTCTCAATTTTTGCCAGTAACGCCGTAATTTTCCGGTTAATCTCAACCGAAATCTTATTCCCTGCCTTAATAATAATTGCGGAATCGCCGGCTGGAAAATATTCTGCGCCGCAATAAGTGGTATTCATTTGTATATGTGCACGTTAAAAATTTTAAAATAATTATTAATGCATTTCACGTTTTGTTACTGGTTTATTATGTGACTGTTACCACTTATTGCGGCGCAGAACTCCTTTGCTTTTGCGTTGTCGCCGTGAACACATATAGTATCTGCCTGTATTGGTATAATCTTACCGTTCACAGTTTCAACCACACTCTCCTTAACCATCCTGATAACCCTGTCAATCATCACCTTGGTGTCGTGAATAACCGCCCCCGGAAGGTTACGCGAAACAAGAGATCCATCATCGTTGTAGGCCCTGTCGGCAAAAACCTCAGAAGCATAAGCCAAACCAACTTTTTTGGCGGCATTTATCAACTCCGACTGTGATAAACCGACCAGAATAAGTGAGCTGTCAATATCTCTGACTGCTTTAGCTATAACCATCGCCATTTCAAAATCTGACGCGGCAGAATTGTACATCGCACCGTGAGGCTTCACATGCCTTAGCTTACCACCAAGGGTCTCGGTCATACTTTTTAATGCACCAACTTGATATAGAACAGATGCTCTCAGCTCATCCGGAGTAAGGTTCATTGGCTGACGACCAAAATTTTTCAGATCATTATAACCTGGGTGGGCACCAATCGAAACCCCGTGTTTCAATGCAAGCCTGATTGTTTTTTCAATTGTAAGGGGATCACCTCCGTGGAAGCCGCATGCGATATTGGCCGATGTAATGAATGGCATAACAGCCTCATCGTTGCCAACGATGTTGTCGCCATAACTTTCGCCCATATCGCAGTTTATATCTATTTTCATATTGCTAGTTATCAGATTGTCAAAAAAACATAGAATCGTCAAAATATTCCAAAAACATGGAAAAGGCTTCGCAATCCCAATCCAAGAGCAACAAGCACAACCAGAACGCCAAACACATTTGACAGCAAAGAATTTGTATTAACTCCCATAATCTTTTTACTGTTCACAACCCAGAGCAGGTAGATAGCAATCACCGGCAGTAATATACCGTTGGCTGCCTGAGCAAAAATTATGGCCTCAATCGGTTTGAACCCTATCACAGAAAATGTTACACCAGTAAGAAGAATGAGTATCCATACGGCTCTGAATCTCCATGATTTGAGATCCTTCTTCCAGCCAAGTATGCCTGAAGTAGCATAGGCAGCAGCCAAAGGAGCGGTTATGGCAGAAGATATCCCGGCGGCAAAGAGCCCTGCGCCTATAAAGTATTTGGCCCAGCTGCCCAGTACCGGTTCCAGCTGTACCCCAAGGTCAGAACCATTTTTGAGAATGAAGTCAGTTCCGAAAAATGCAACAGCCGATGTTATGATAATGGCTATGGATATCAGTCCGCCAAGGATTACAGAAACCGAAATATCAAGGCGGGCCTCAGGCAAATCATCGGCATTTTTCCACCTCTCCTGTACTGCTGAAGCGTGCAGAAACAGGTTGTAGGGAACGACCGTGGTTCCAATCAGGCCGACCAAAGCCAGAAGTGATCCGCTTGGAATTGCCGGGACAAACATCCCTTTGAGAATGTCGGCCCATGGTGGGGAGATTACCAAGGCAGTGGTCAGGAAGGTGAGACTCATAAGAATTACGAGACCAATCAGCACTCTTTCAATTAGTTTGTAACTTCCTAGATATAGAATGATAAAGGTTACAACGCCTATTATTATTGCCCAAAAACCAATGTTTATAGTACTCGCCGGAACCAGCGATTGCATTCCAAGTGAAGCACCGAGCAGATTGCCAGTTTCAAAGGCAGCATTTCCTAATGCTATGGCAGAAATTACCAGTATTGCAGTTATGACCTTTACTATCGGATTTGAGAAATGTTTTCTCAGGGCCTCGCCTAGCCCATGACGCGTGATTATACCCAGACGCGCCGACATCTCCTGCAAAACTATTGTTGCAATAATTGAAAAAACCATGCCCCAGAGAAGTGCATAGCCGAACCTGGCACCTGCCAGTGAACATGTAGTTATTGTTCCCGGACCAATAAATGCTGCTGTAACCAGCGCACCCGGTCCAAATTTGAAGCGAAGCGGTTTTTTCATAGTCTGTCATTTGAAATTTCTCACTAAAGATATGAAGAAAATCCACTGGTAAAAACAGAGGGACAACAGGATTTATAATCCCAATTTATACGTATATTTTAGGATTACAATCCAATTTTTATGTATATAATTTGGATTATAACATAATGAGGCAGTTACAGTAACGCCAAAGAATTATCTGGATTACTTGTAGAGAAGGATCTATCTTACAAGTTTATGGTCGTTTGTAAAAATGTCCAGAATCCTTTTATCGTTTCGTTTATCCGGTACCGTCGATGCGAAAGAGGGCCCCGGATAGCCAATTTTGATTGCCAACTCACCTTTCATATCAACCATTATAGGATCAGTAACGACCCAGTCGCAGCTACAGGAAGAGAACCCCGGCCAGAAGTATCCTGTATAGACAATCTCGTTGTTTGCCTTTACAGCAAAAGGAACTCCAAATACCGAGTGCTTGATATTATTGATTGCTGTCTTTGCCTTGTCTGAAATTTTAAATACGTATTTGCTTGAATCATAAGATAGAAGTTCAGAATATTCTATCAAGGGTACTGCCTTTGTAACAACAGTGGATTCGTCAATTTTTCTTGTGACTCCAACCGTTTTATATGAATCCAGCAGATAAAGTTCCACATAACCGGTAACCGGGCCATGAGCTTCGATTTTTTTACAGCTAATTGCAAAGAAACTGATGATTGCAATCAAAGACATCTCAACTAATGAGAATATGAAGAGTTTCCGTATCATATAAAAATCACTTTAGTCGGCTTTATTGACGCTGGAGCCGCCGCTCAACCTTAATGACAGTTTGGGATTACCTTTATAACGCACTCTTGTTCCGCCCGATCCGTCAACTTCAAGACTTTCGCTGACATTGAGCTCTGCAGAGGCTCCTCCTGACATGTCGGCGCGGCACTTCCTTGACTCAAGTGCGAAGTGTTTGTGGTCACTGCCCCCCGATGAACCAATTGATAAATATTCAGCAACACCTTCAATTTCTGAGCGTGATCCTCCCGACATACTTAAGTCAAGGGAACCGAGCTGTACTTTACCAAAGACCTTGCCTCCACCGCTCAGGCTTATTTCCAATTGGTCTGCGTTCCAGCCGTTGTCCAGATTTACACGCCCTCCACCGCTAGAAGAGATTCTGTTAAGATTTTTGCATGAAAGGTATACTTTAACATCTGGCCTGCCGGAAAAATTTATACCGTTTTCTCTGTAAATCTCAAGAGTACTTCCTTCAATATCCACAATTATATAATTATGCAGATTTTCATAGGTCTCAATGCTAAGGCTCGATACAGAGTCCTGAGTGAGAATAAGCTCAAATCCGCTCGAAACAGAAACATTATCGAAAGAGCCAATATTAATTTTCCTGGATATGTAATCGCCGGAAGGGTGAACAGAGACAAAGCCCATAAAGGAGCATGATGATACCGCCATACTTAATATTGCGGTTAATAAGAGAATTTGTTTTTTCATAGGAGTTGTATTAGTCAAGTGGTTTATTCAATAAAAATTAGACGTAAGTATCCTCAAAAAAGTTGCATCTTTTATATAAATGTCAATTTGTTGTTTCCAGAAATTCAATCAGTTTAGCAATATCATTCTGATCTTCGTATTTTACCTTGTTTTCCCTTACAAATGAATTGAATAAACTCTTTTTCTTACTATAGAAATTCTTTATTTGTTGCAAGCTCATAAACCTGTGCAACTCTCCGTTTTTCTTTATCAGATAGTGTGTCCTCGGTTTTGTAGTGTAACCGTCCGGTAGTTCCAGATTATATAACAAACCTCCGACATTTATTGCAGATAAAGATAATGATGATGCTGTGTGCGATATCCCTCCATATGCGGTCGGTTTACCCGGAGGTATTATATTGCATGTATAAGCTGCATAGAGGTCACAGCTATGAGTTGCGTCTTTGTTATTATGATACAGCTGCTCAACAAACTTATCGTTGAGAACTACAAATTTTCTTCCCTCTATTACCACAGAATCTATAAGTCCTATTTCCGTTTTCCCTATTGCAAGTATCTGATCCTTTTCATCGAACAACATCTCCTCCGTTATCGAATTATAATTGAGCATATACTTATCACTAACCCCGCTTTTCATATAAACGACACCCGGTTTGAAGTTCTGAAATACGTAATGGAAGATAAAGACATTCTTGTTTTGCGCATAACCTGCGCCAAACGATAAGCTTAAAGTCAAAATAAATAATAACCTTTTCATGATTATATGTTTTAGTTAAATTGTTCTTTTGCTTTTCTAAAGAATTCCCTAAAATTACCCCCCGAACTCTCTAGGATTTTCTCAAATTCCGGTACAGTTTCGTAATAAGTACTTACAGGCACAAAAAAAGCGTTGTTAAGACTTATTTTATTCCCTATTACATTATTCCGACTTAATAATTCTGATTCAAGGCCCCTTAGCAGAGAGTCTTTTTTCTGTCTCATCTTCTGTATATCTGAGTTGTCATCAGAATAAATCTCTTTCAACCGGGAGCGGGCAGAAAGCATTTTAGCATTGTAAAGATCCTGCGCCTGCCATCTTTTAAAAGCCTCATCAATCAAAGAGTCCCTCTCTGACTCATGAAACATTGCCGACGATTTTAACCAACGCAAGACCCCGGCCCGCTCCACACAGACAGCAAAACCCTCGTTGAATTGCGAATCTCCCTTTACATAAAGCTGCTGATGAGCCAGTTCATGAATTATAAGACCGGCCAGACTTATAGGTCCCCACTGCAAATGAGTGCTCAATACAGGGTCGTTGTACCAACCCAATGTAGAATAAGCTCCTATTGGGGAGACATATACATCAAAACCCTCTTTCTGCATCTTTGCAGCAAAACGAAGGGCTGCCTTTTGTGAAAAATAGCCTCTGTAAACAACACATCCTGCCACCGGAAAGCACCATGTTTTTGGTTCCACAGAAAATTCGGGTGCACAATATACGTTCCAGCCAAGATGCTCTCCCTTAATTTCAGAATAAACAGTATAACTCTTATTAGCCGGCAGCCCCAACTCTCTTGAGGCAAACTCACGAATATCCAGAACCATTCGCAGTTTATCTCTCGTTGCGCTATCCAGCAGGTTTTTCCTTAGTATTTTTTCTATAGGAACCCTAGCTCCCATAACGCGGAAGTGACCAACTGCAGCATGCGAAAGATAACACACATTTGTGCAACCGGACAAAGCAGACAACAGAATTGTCGATAAAGCTAAAACAATACCTGGTTTCATATTCGTAAAGTTAATTACTTTTATTTATTCAATTGCAAAGAAAATGAGCAACTTCTGCCATATATCGTGCAACGAAAATATACAATTTATCATCTATAGTATAGTATCACTCATACATTTTACTTAATTATAACTTTTTAATTCTTGTATTTATGAAGACAGGCAGAATAATTTTAGTTTCGCTCACACTAACCACTCTTTTTTTAACCGGATGTATAAAAGAGGCATTACTGCTAGACAGACTACGGGGAGAGTGGGAAATTGACAAAGGTGAGTGTCTGGTTACAACAAATGCCGATGTTACCTTTTTAGATTTTTATTCCAAGCCATGGACCGGAACTGTTACGGTTAACGGTGTAGAACAGGATTGCAGCGACAATCATATGTCAACATATATGTCCCCTACATTTCGTTTAACCCCCGAAATATATCTGCTTTTTTCAGGGTCACCGGCAAAGCTGGGTTACAAATATAAAATATATGAATCTTCAATAAACTGGAACATTATTAAAACCGGAATTATCAACACAGAGTTGACTTTCACTACAACAGACAACAATATAGTTAATATCAAAATAGACTTAAAGGCACCGATGACTACATTGAAAAAAGGTGTAGAGTATCCAATATGGGACAACAGGTGGTCTCAGGACCAAGCTGTTAATAATCTGAAATTTCTCTCCCCCACCAGAATTTCAGGCGATGTTGCATTGGGCGACATAAGATCATCTTTCACTGGCACTTGGTCTGTAAATTCATCGAAAATAACCCTTAAAATGAAACCAGAATATTCTTACAACAAAATAACACAGACCCACAATTATTTCTGTAATGGTCAGGAACTTACCCTGTTCAAAAACATAGATTACCGTAAAATCGAGAGCCAAGGAGCAATTCCTTTAGACAAAATTGCTTTTGTCAAACAGGTAATCCATTATAAAAGAAAGAATTAATCTAGATTTACCATTAAGATCCATTCCTGTTTATTATCCCTTACACATAAAATATTTTAAAGCATCGCTTATGGCCATATCAATAGGCTGATAAGTAGCATGTAGATCTGCAACCGACTTTTTATTGGAATAGAAATTACTTATACAAAGAATCTTCATATTGACCGAGCTAATACTGGTTTTAATATTGAAAATTCTGATAATGTCTCCTATAAATCCTAAAAACAACAATATAAAAGCTGGAATTTTTATCATCAGCGGGTTCCGTTTTGTCTGGGTGTTCAATTTTTCAAAAAACTCTCTATAGCTAAGGTTTTCATTTGCCAAAAGGTATTTTTCACCATTTATACCTTTCGAGAAGCTTTTAATAATTCCGTCTGCCACATCAGTAACGTGAACAAAGTTCTTTCCTCCCGGAGGATAAAATATTACAGGCTTCTTCCAGAACATAGTGATTATCTTTCCAGATCCCGGTTTATAATCATATGCTCCAAGCATGAATGTTGGATTGACAATTATAACATCCGTCCTATGATTGTTTGCCAACAGATAGTTTTCGACCTCTCTTTTACTTTGTGCGTACAAAGAGTTGTCAAAAGGAGCCCTTATACTAGCAAGTTCAGAACCTGAATCACCCCGGAAATCATTGCCCCTGTTACAGGAGCCGTATCCCAATGTGTTTGCAGTGCTTACAAATATGAATTTCCTGACATTACACATTACAGCAGCTTCAAACAGGCGAACAGTTGCATCGTAATTGATTTCGCTATAATCTGAATATCTGAGCAGATTCTGACTAGTTACCGCTGCAACGTGAACAATATAATCACATTGCTTTAGAAGAGGAACCAACCTTTCAATTGATTCGTCTGTGAGACCATCCTCCACCAACTCAAGGTTCTTACTTAAGGAACCTTGATATTTCGCTCTGTTTCTGACCAATCCTATTACGTAGAAGCCCCTTTCAAGTAATATATTAATCAGATTTGTCCCAAGAAGACC
>CAZREC010000111.1:0-7786 GCA_964599025.1 uncultured Muribaculaceae bacterium
CCCAAGTCCGCTTAACGAATCTACAAAGAACGACCATAACAGGCACCTTGCTTCGCTTGAGACAGGTATGCCGGTTGTATATAAGGAACTTGATGCTATCCAGAAAAGTCTTGAAAAACATTTCCACGATATGCAGGACATAGAATTTACAATCCAGGACGGTAAGCTTTGGATGCTTCAGTGCAGGGTTGGTAAGAGAACAGGTATGGCTGCACTTAACATGGCCATGGATATGCTTTCAGAAGGTCTTATCGATGAAAAGACAGCTGTCATGAGATTGGCTCCTGCCCAGCTTGATGAGCTTCTGCACCCTATTCTTGATCCTAAATCTGAAAAAGCTGCAACAGTCATTGCAAAAGGACTTCCAGCAGGTCCGGGCGGATCAGTTGGTCAGATCGCATTTACTGCTGAGACCGCTGTTGAGTGGAACGCAGCAGGTAAAAAGGTGATTCTGGTACGTGAAGAGACAAATCCGGAAGACGTGGAAGGTATGCGTGCTGCTGATGGTCTTCTTACTGCCCGTGGTGGTATGACCTCTCATGCAGCCCTTGTTGCCCGCGGTTGGGGTAAATGCTGCATAGTAGGCTGCGACTCTCTTCATATAAATCTTCATGCAAAGACACTTACAGTAAATGGTAAAGTTTACAAAGAGGGTGATGTATTCAGTCTGAACGGAACCAGAGGTTTCGTATATGACCAGGCAATCTCTACAATGGATGCAACAGAAAATCCACGTTTTGTGGAGTATATGTCAATCGTGGACAAGTTCAGGGTATTAGGCGTAAGAACAAATGCCGACACTCCTGAGGATGCACAGAATGCAATCAACTTTGGAGCAGAGGGAATTGGTCTTTTCAGAATCGAGCATATGTTTTACGGAACAAATTCTGAACAACCACTTGCAAAGCTTCGCAAGATGATTCTGTCAAAAACAGAAGAGGAGCGCATTGTTGCTCTTAAAGAGCTTGAGCCATTTGTGAAAAAGGCAGTTAAAGGTACAATGAAGGTAATGAACGGCAAGCCTGTTACATTCCGTCTTCTTGACCCACCTTTGCATGAGTTTGTTCCTCAGACACACGATAAGCAACAGGAGCTTGCCAATGAACTTGGCATTTCAGTAGAAGATATCAAGAAACGTGGTGAAAACCTTCACGAAGTAAACCCTATGATGGGTCACCGCGGAGTACGTCTGGGAATCACATACCCTGAGATTAGTGAAGCTCAGTACAGGGCAATTTTTGAAGCTACAGCAGAACTGATGAAAGAGGGCTTCCAGCCACAGCCGGAAATCATGATTCCTGTTACTGTATCTGTAAAGGAACTTGACCACCAGAAAGTAATTTGCGACAGAGTACATGCAGAGGTTGAAAAGAAATACGATCTTAAGATTCCTTACCTGTATGGCACCATGATTGAGATTCCTCGTGCTGCCCTTCTTTCTGAAGAGATGGCTCAGACAGCTCAGTTCTTCTCTTTTGGAACAAATGACCTTACTCAGATGACATTCGGATTCTCTCGTGACGATATCGGAGCTTTCATGGGTGATTATCTTGCAAAGAAGATCCTTCCTGCAGATCCATTCCAGACCCTGGACCAGTCTACAGTAGGTAAGCTTGTTGAAATGAGTATCAAAGGCGGACGTAGTACCAATGCCAAACTAAAAATAGGTATTTGCGGCGAACATGGTGGTGATCCTGACTCAATTGAATTCTGTCATAAAATTGGCATGAATTATGTTTCCTGCTCTCCGTTCCGTGTTCCGATTGCACGCCTGGCTGCTGCTCAGTCTGCTATCAGAGATTACAAATAGCATACAGAAAATATGAGTAAACAAAGGCCGGGCAAAATAAACTTTTGCCGGCCTTTGTTGTCTAAAAAAAATATATAAACAATTTAAAGAAATGAAAAAGCACATATCACTATTATTTATTATCTTCACATGCATAACAACTGCGTTTTCTCAGGCAAACGGAAAGGCAAAAGGCGAGGTAGCGGTGTTAAAAGAGGTTTCCGGACTGGAAGTTGTACAAAGTATATATCCGGAGGCAGTTGCAGTTGAAAAAGGTAAAGGTGTATGGTTCAACGTAGTAGATGCCAATAAAAAGGTTTTAGGATACTGTTTGTCCAGTAAACCATATTCAGAGGGCATAGTAGGATATCATAACACTACACCTGTAATAGTAGTAACAGACAAAAGCAAGATAATTAAAAAAGTGGCTATTCTAAGCAATTGGGAGAGTCCGGGATTTTTAAAGAAACTTGAAAGACAAAAATATTTTAACAGCTGGGACGGATTAAAAATAGGAGAAGCATTAAAAAAGAAAGCCCCTGTTGACAGTTATAGCGGTGCTACAATATCGGCAACTGCACTTTCTAAAAATGTGGAAATTATTCTTAATAAGGCAGCGCAATAATAAAACTGCGAAATGAGTAAGTTTTCTAAAATCGTATTAGGGTTGCTGATAACATCAGCAGCCCTTATTATTACTTTCAGGGCAATAAATCAGGAACCCACAGACAACCTTCTTTTAGATGCCAAAGTAGTTGCAATTATAGATAACTCAGGGTGTATAGTCTGTCACGGACAATCAAGGAAACTTCCCTTTTACGCAAAATGGCCGCTTATCGGCATTAAAATCAGAAGAGATGCAGCAAGTGCATTTTCAAGTATCGACCTCGAGTCCTCATTTGAGGCTATCAAAACAGGAGATCTTGTAGATGACAGTGTACTTACCAGAGTGGAAAACGTTGTGAAGGACCACTCAATGCCCCCACTCTCCTACTCAATCGTCAGACTTGGGTCCGCAGTCAGTTCAAAAGAGGAGGATATTATTCTGGAATGGATAACAAATCATCGTGAGAAGAAGCACAAATTTTTTTAGTAAGTAGGACACATGTTGGCACGATAACTGGTATGTCTCTATATATGAACATACTAAGTAAGTACTTTTGTTAAAAAATATTGAACTGTTTCAGTATTGGCCTGAATGTAAGGTAAATACCACTTATTGTGCCATGCTAGATCCAAACGCTTTTGAGTCGCCCCATTCGGACCAGCCAATCTCTATTCCCATCTCCTTTAAGTTATGTTCAAGTTTTGATTTTGAAATAGCAGCATCATCGCTGATTCCAGGTTTATTCTCATAAATCTGATAGTTTGCCCTTACTTCAGAAATGGTCATGTTAGGCATTATTATGTTTGCCCCCGATTTGACTGCCCGTTCCCTGCCGAATGGTTCTATAACCTGCATTGCAGTTGTTGCAGCAATATTTATCTTTGGCATCATCATTCTCAAGGTGGCAACCATTTTAAGTGTCAGGTCAAGTGTAGGATTATGTTGTAGTATATTTCCAAGAGGAGTATCCGAATGTTTCAGGTAAGGTCCCATTCCAACCATGTGTACACCAATCTTTTTAATAAACAACAGATCATCGGCAAGATCCTCTGTAGTCTGATAAGGGAGCCCTATCATTACACCTGTTCCTGTCTGATAACCAATGCTTAAGAGATCATAAATTGCCTCAAGCCGTCTGTCGTATGAGTGGAGCTTGTTATTCGGGTGAATCTTGTTGTAGAGATCGGGATTGGAGCTCTCTATCCGCAGCAGGTACCTGTGGGCACCTGATTCGAACCACTCCTGATAAACCTCTCTGGGTTGTTCCCCCAACGAGAGTGTAATTCCCACCTCTCCATTTGTAATATCCTTTATCTTCTTAACAAGACCTGCAACTCGTCGTGTATACGTTGGGTTAGTTCTCTCCCCTGCCTGCAGGACAAGTGACCCGTATCGCGACCTCCATGCAAACTCAGCTGCATCAAGAACCTGTTTGTCTGTTAGCTCGTATCTTACCAGATTATTGTTGTCGTGACGTATACCGCAATAATAGCAATTCTTCACACAGATATTCGACAACTCTATCAAACCTCTCAAAAAAACCTTACTACCAATATTCTCAACCTTTATCCTGTATGCTTCATCCAGATAGGCCTGAACTTTAACAGGGTCATTTTCGTTAAGATATTCTACAATTTCCTCTCTTGTTATCTCCTCAAATTTATATATCATAAACTATTGTTCTCTTTTATTAATAAACGGAGCAATTGCCCTGTTGTATATTCCCATGCAATATGCAAGGGTCATTCCATAATTTGTCACAGGAACACCTGCCTGGATAGCAGGTTTAAGCCTTGCCAGCAATTGGCGGTTTGTAATCATACAACCTCCACACTGAATTACAATGGCAAAATCTGTAATTTTTCCGGGAATATTGTCAAGTCCGGCTACAACTGTCCAATCCAGCTTTTTACCAATTTTCTTCTCTATCAGCCTTGGAATCTTAACCCTACCGATATCATCACAAGAACTATGATGTGAACAGGACTCAAGTACCAAAACTCTGTCGCCATCCTTAAGCTCGACAATCTTAGGAGTACCCTTAATGTAGTAATCGAAGAAACCCTTGCTCCTTGCCAGAAGCACACTGAAACCTGTGAGGGCGATATCGTCCGGGACAATTTTTGATACAGTCTCAAACGCCTGACTATCTGTAACCACTATCTTTGGTTTTGCAGTACATCTTTTAAGGTACTCTTCCAGGGCCTCCGGTTGTAAGACAACCGAAACTGCACCATTGTCAAGAACGTCCCTTATTGCATTCACCTGTGGAAGTATTATTCTCCCCTCCGGAGCCTCACTGTCAATGGGACAAACCAGAACCACAAGGTCGTTTACCTCCAGCATCCCTTCAAAAAGAGCCGTACCAACAGTTGCCGAACTTTGCAAACCTTTCACTATTAACGAAGTCAGCATCTCAACAGCCTGTTTTTGCTCATCTTCTTCAAGAATATTGCATGAGAATTCCACAACATCAATACCATATTTCTGTGTAACCTCCAGAGCAAGTTGCTGATCCATCGGAATTATATCCGACTGGTTATGAACCAGTATAACCGGCAACTCCTCTTCCCTGAATCTATTAAGCAGGTCAATCTCATGCTTGTCAAGCTGATTGTTTGTAAATAGAAGTATCGCAAGGTCAATCTGATTGATTATTTGTTTGCTCTTACCCACCCTTTGGTTTCCAAGCTCTCCCTTGTCGTCAATACCGGCAGTATCAATTATTACTACAGGCCCTACTCCAAAAATTTCCATTCTTTTACGAACAGGATCGGTAGTTGTGCCCGGAATGTCCGATACTATAGCAACATCCTGTCCTGTAATGACATTTATAAGGGAACTCTTTCCGGTATTTCGTTTTCCGAAAACACCTATAAACTTAACTTTACTCATAAATTTACAGTATTAGCAAGAAAAATCTAAAATCAGATAAATCTTAGTAGCAAAGGTAACTAATTTTCAATTATCACCATTTTTTCAAATTATTCTTAATAGGTTTGTGGTGTATAAAACTAATTGATTATGAAGAAACAAACTAAAAAAATTATTGTTTGGAGCATTGTTGCAATTATTATTTTTATTATTGTAATTATTGTTAAAAACTGGGATGCATTTATGTGTGGTTTTAATGCAGGTGGAGATATGGGAGAATAAAAATGCTGTTATTAATATAATTAGCGTACCTTTGCCACTTCATAAAATTTCAAATGAGCAAACAATTCCACGAACTAGGCCTTAATCAAAACATTATCAAGGCCATTACTGAATTGGGCTTTCAAAATCCGACACCGGTTCAAGAGAGAATAATTCCAACGCTAATTCAGGAAAACAGAGACATCGTATGTCTGGCACAGACAGGTACGGGAAAGACAGCCGCCTTCGGACTGCCTATTCTTGAGTCACTCGACACTAAAGATTTTCACACTCAGGCACTTATCTTAAGCCCTACAAGAGAACTCTGCAGGCAGATAACCGAGGACATAAACAACTACGGAAAATACTACGATAATCTGAATATTGTTGCTGTATACGGAGGAGCAAGCATAGAGACGCAGATAAGGGCCCTTAAGAAAGGAGCCCATATAATTGTTGCCACACCGGGCAGAATGGTGGACCTTCTTAACAGAGGAGTCGCAAACATCGAGAATATCCAGACACTGGTTCTTGACGAGGCAGATGAGATGCTCAACATGGGATTCAAGGACGAACTTGACCTGATTCTTGAGAAAGCTCCAAAAGAGAGAAGATCGTTGCTGTTCTCAGCCACCCTCCCACTTGAAGTTGAAGGAATTGCAAAGCATTATATGAACAAACCGGAGATAGTGACAGTTGGTACAAGGAACTCCGGAGCAACAAATGTTAAGCACTACTATTATGTTGTGCATGCAAAAGACAGATATCTAGCATTAAAGAGAATAGCCGACCACAACCCCGATATTTATGCAATTATCTTCTGCAGGACCAGACAAGAGACCCAGGACATAGCTGACTCTCTGGTAAAGGATGGTTACAACGCAGATGCCCTGCACGGCGAACTCTCACAAGGTCAGAGGGATCAGGTTATGGGCAGGTTCAAGAACAAGACACTTAGCCTTTTGGTTGCAACAGACGTTGCTGCAAGGGGAATAGACGTTAACGAGCTTACACACGTAATCAATTATAACCTTCCTGATGAAGCTGAGCAATATACTCACAGAAGCGGAAGAACAGGACGTGCAGACAAGAACGGAATTTCGGTAGCAATCATAAACAGCAAGGAACTTCATAAGATAAAGAGAATCGAAAAGCTTATCGGAAAGACATTTTCGCAGGCTAAGATTCCTACAGGCAACGAGGTATGTTCAATGCAGCTGCTTCATCTGATTCAACAGATAGAGAAGGTAGAGGTTAAGGATGAGATTGCAGAGTACGTAAATCTTATTAACGACAAGTGGAAAGACATAAGCAAGGAGGAGATCGTTCAGAAGGTACTTTCACTTGAATTCAACCGTTTTCTTGATTATTACCGCCATGCACCGGATCTTAACCTTAAAGAGGAATCAAGCAGAAAGAACAATGATGGTTCTGTAAGGGATGCATATCCTCCGGGACCTTCGGAGAAGGGATTCACATGGCTCAAGCTTAATATGGGCTTCAGAATGAATGTATCTGCAAGGCACATAATAAGATTGCTCTCATCACTTGGCGTAGGTCAGAATGGTGTAGGCAAAATTGATGTTAGGAGAGAACTTACATTTGCAGCGGTTACATCAAAGGCAGCAGCATATCTGGTTGAAGAACTTAACGATACAGAATACAAAGGCTTTCATCTAATGGTTTCCATATCGGAAGATGGTAAGGAGTACCAGAGAGATTCTCAAAGAGAGTATCCAAGGGAGCGTCAAAGGGATGACAGAGAAGGCAGAGAGAGAGATGGTGGCGAAAGAAATAGTGGAGATAGAAATGTTCAGAGAGGAACTGCTCCAAGAAGAGAATTAGCCGGTTCCGACAGAGGTGGAGATAGAAGAGGAAAAGACAAGCCTAGTCGTAATGAGAGAAGGACATCTTCCGGTGGAAGATCACAAGGTCCAAATAGAAGAGACAGAAACAGGTAAGCTTTTATTTTCTAAGTCCCAGATTTTCCGGCAGATTGCCTATAAAACTTATATAATCATTAAGTTTTATATCCAACTCCTTTATAACCATTAGGGTCCATCTCCAGTGCTGATAAGCCAACTGGGTAACCAATGGCACCACTATCAAAGCAGTGACTCCCATATTTGTGAACTTAAGAGTTAAAAGAAGAACAGCTACCGTAACAAGTGCCGTAATAGTTTGCGCCTTGTAGTACGGCACAACGTTCCTGCTCAGCAAAACCGATATTGACACAGATGTAAGTGCCTCCAGAA
>CAZREC010000112.1:0-7762 GCA_964599025.1 uncultured Muribaculaceae bacterium
CCAATCCTCCTCTGTCCAGACAAAATATAACTTTTAAATTCTGGAGGGCCACATCGTGAATGACACAATCGTATGCCCTTTGCATAAAGCTTGAATAGATATTACAGTAGGGGAGAAACCCCTGTGATGCCAGACCTGCCGAAAAGGTGACTGCATGTTGCTCGGCAATTCCAACATCAAACGATCTTTCCGGTAACTCTTTCATTATTATATTCATAGAGCAACCAGAAGGCATTGCCGGTGTTATGCCGATGATTTTTGGGTTGGCTTTGGCAAGTTCTAATAGTGTCTCGCCAAAAACATCCTGAAATCTGGAGCCTTTCTCTTGCTGGCTAACACTCTTCTTTCCTGTTATTTTGTCGAATGTTCCGGGTGCGTGCCAGCCAATCTGATCCATTTCTGCAGGTTTGAATCCCTTACCTTTTTTTGTAACAATATGAAGAAGTTTAGGTCCGTTTATCTCTTTAAGGTTTGACAGTGTTGTGATAAGCTGCCCCAGATCGTTACCGTCAATTGCACCGAAATACCTGAATCCCAACGACTCGAATATTGACCCGCTTTTAAATATGGCGGCTTTTGTGCTGAATACAAATTTCTGAATGATGCTCCTGAGCCATTTTGAACCAATGGTTTCCCATATTTTGTTCTTGAACCTGTTGTAAGACTGCGATGTAGTGAGTCGGAGCAGATAGTTGTGCATTGCCCCTACATTGGGATCTATTGAAATTTGGTTGTCGTTGAGAATGACCAGAATATCTGACTTTAGGGCACCCGCATTGTTGAGTCCCTCAAAAGCCAGTCCGCCAGTCAGTGCGCCATCGCCAATTATTGCTATTATTTTATCTTTTTTTCCTTGAAGTTCAGATGCCACTGATATTCCTAGTGCTGCAGATATAGATGTTGATGAATGTCCGACACCAAATGCATCATAGGGGCTCTCAGACATTTTTGGGAATCCGCTTATTCCCTGATATTTACGATTGGTTACAAACTGATCCCTTCTGCCTGTCAGAATTTTATGTGAGTACGCCTGATGCCCAACATCCCAGATTAATTTATCATTTGGGGTGTCGTATACATAATGCAGGGCCACCGTCAATTCTACTGTTCCCAGACTAGCTCCTATATGACCGGGATTGTGTGCGCAACATTCAATGATATATTCTCTCAGTTCAGAGCACACCTTCTGCAGGTCGTTAGTGTTCAGTCCTTTGAGATCTGCGGGACTATTTATTTTATCAAGAATTTCCACTTTTAAGTTATCTGTTTTTAAAACGCAGCAAGTTACAACATATTTGCTATATGGCAGAATTTAAATTTTATTTTGCCATTTGAATAAAATAGCATATTTTGGTGATCTTTTATAACAAATAATCATTTAAAATAGTTTAACCGTGGAAAAAAAATTACTACTGCTAAGGGATAGGGCCGGAGTCCGTTGGACGGTCCTGATCTTGCTGGCTTCGATGATGTTCTTTGCGTATATGTTCGTGGATGTATTGTCTCCACTGCAAAGCCTGTTGGAAACAGGACGGGGCTGGACACCTAATACTTATGGAACATTCGCGAGTTCGGAGTATTTCTTGAATGTTTTTGCCCTCTTCCTGATTTTTGCAGGAGTAATCCTTGACAAGATTGGAGTACGTGCAACAGCATTACTGTCCGGAATCATTATGGTTTCTGGAGCTGCAATTAAATTCTATGCTGTAAGCCCTGCCTTTGCAGGAACAGGTCTCGAACTTTGGCTTAATTCGTGGTGGACATCGTTCCCTGCATCGGCCAAGCTTGCATCTCTTGGTTTTATGATTTTCGGATGTGGAGTGGAAATGGCAGGAATCACGGTTTCTAAAGGAATTGTAAAGTGGTTTAAGGATAAGGAGCTGGCTCTGGCGATGGGTATTGAGATGGCAATCGCTCGTCTTGGTGTGTTTGCCGTATTCAGGATATCTCCACGGATAGCCGATTATTACGGAGACGTAAGTAAGCCGGTATTGTTTGTTCTTATTCTTCTGTTTATTGGCTTGATTTGCTTTATGACATACTTCTTCTTTGACAAGAAGCTTGAGAAACAACTTGGAGACAGAGGTGATGAGCCTGAAGAACCATTCAAGTTAGGTGACCTGGGAATCTTATTTACCAGCAAGACTTTCCTTATTGTATCGGGACTTTGTGTCTTATATTACTCTGCAATCTTCCCTTTCCAGAAATTTGCCGCCAATATGCTTGAGTGTCGTCTGAATATAAGTAACACAGAGGCTAGTGACATATTTTCATATTTCCCGATAGGTGCAATGATTCTTACACCTCTTCTCGGTGCATTCCTTGACCGTAAGGGAAAGGCAGCAACAATGCTGATTCTGGGTTCTTTACTTATGATAGCATGTCATATGATATTCGCTTTGGTACCTGCTGCTTATTTCACAAAGGTTGTTGCCTATTCTGCCATAGTTATTCTTGGTGTGAGCTTCTCACTGGTACCGGCTGCTCTTTGGCCTTCAGTTCCTAAACTGGTTGAAAACCGTTATCTTGGTTCTGCCTATTCGGTAGTTTTCTGGATACAGAATATTGGTCTTATGTTGTTCCCTATGTTGATCGGATGGGCATTGACAGCTACCAATAAAGGAATTGCAAATCCTATGGAGTATGACTATACTGTACCTATGCTGATATTTGCTTCTTTGGGTGTCCTGGCATTCGTGCTTGGAATATGGCTCAAGGCTGAGGATAAAAAGAGGGGTTACGGACTGGAGCTTCCTAACATCAAGAAGTAAACTCTGATAACTTATAAACTATGAATTCAGCTTTAAAATTACTGAAAAACTCAAGAAGCGCCAGGTGGATAGTGCTGCTTAGCCTCTCTCTGCCGATGTTTGCTTCGTACTTCTTTGACGATTTCTTCAGCGGAATCGGTCATATCTTTAATAATCCTCAAAATCTTGATCTTGCATGGAACCTGAGTGATTATGGTCTCTACGGAGGGGCCTACTCTCTTCTCTGTGTTTGGGGAGGTCTTGTTATTTGTGGTATGTTGCTGGACAAATGGGGGGTAAGATTTACCGGCTCTCTATTTGTTGGCTTAATGGTGATAGGCTCTGTAATTGTTATTTATGCAATATCGGAAACTTTTGCACACAGCGGATTATATCTTTTGTTGGCAAAAGCATTCGATAAACCTTCGTTGGCACTGGCTTATGCCGGATGTGCAATATTCGGTCTGGGCAGTGAGATTGCCGGTGTGGCAGTGACACGTTCCATAGCAAAATGGTTCAAAGGGAAGGAGATGGCTCTTGCAATGGGGCTCCAGCTTGCTTTTGCTCGTATGGGTACAGCAACGGCACTTATAGTTGTCCCAAGAATTGTTAACCTTGACCAGGCATACATTCCGTTCTCAGAGACAAGTAAACCTGCCCTTGTGGCATTGATTCTCATGTGTGTGGCTCTGGTATTATGGTCGATGTTTGTTTTCATGGACCACAAGTACGACAGGCAGAATGCAGAGGAGGACAGGAGGAATGATGTTGTTAAGGAGAAAGAGGAGAAATTCAGGTTTTCGGATATTTTAAGAATACTGGGTAACAAGCAATTCATACTTATCTCCTTGCTTTGCGTTTTCTTCTATTGTTGTATAATATCATTCAGACGGTTTGCAACGACAATAATTATCCCTCGTTTCGGGATTGAGGGAGAAGTAGCATCTCTTATGGTATCCTTGATTCCTTTCTGTACTATGATCTTTACTCCGCTTTTTGGGTCACTTATTGATTCAAAGGGAAAAGCTAGCAGCTTTATGATTCTGGGTTCGTTTTTAGTACTGATATCACATCTGATTATAGGATTTGCTCCGGGTATTGAGTTTTTCGGATATCTTGGAGTAGCAATACTTGGTGTAGGTTATTCATTGGTACCGGCTGCCATGTGGCCAACGGTTCCAAAAATAATTCCGGAAAAGAATCTGGGTACGGCCTATTCGCTTATTTACTGGATACAGAATATGGGAATGCTGGTTGTGCCGATATTTGTCGGAATAATTATCACCAAGACCAATGAGTCAATTTCTGACAAGGCTGCAGCAAACCTGCAATCGGCTGTAAATGCTGAGTACTTCTTTGTTGCTCTTTCATTGGTGGCGATTGCTGTTGCATTCATGCTTCGAAAATCATCACAGCAGAATCCGCAACTTATGATTGATTTACCTAACAAACGAAAGTAATAATTTAACTAAGAGGGGCTGTCTAAATTGGCAGCCTTTTTTATTTAGACGGTTACCTGTATCAGCACGGAAAATCCTCCCCACCTGACCGGTGGGGCCCCTCCCTATTCGGGAGCCAATGTTTTCCTTTGCTGATAATGGTAACCGTCTAAGAGAGCAATAAAAAAGGCCAATTAAAATCATTTTTAGTTGGCCTTTTTTACTTTATCTTATTATCGTCTGGTCCCTGTCCGGGCCGAGTGAGATGATGTTTATCGGAATGCCGGTCTCTTTTTCTATGAAGCGGACATAAGTCATGAATTCATAAGGCAGGTCGTCCTCTTTTGTGATTTTTGTGAGGTCCCTTTTCCATCCTTTGAACTCCTTGTATACGGGTTCTATCTCTGCAAATGTATCGTAAGGTACATGATCAGTTATCTTTCCGTCAATTTTATATGAGACAGCAACCTTTATAATATCTAATGTGTCCATCACGTCTGCCTTCATCATAATCAACTGGCTTACACCATTAATCATGACAGCATATTTAAGCGCGACAAGATCCAGCCAGCCTGTTCTCCTTGGCCTGCCTGTAGTTGCTCCAAATTCGAATCCCAACTTACGAAGGTTCTCTCCGGTTTCGTCATTAAGTTCAGTTGGAAAAGGTCCGCTGCCTACTCTTGTACAGTATGCCTTGAAGATTCCCGATACCGTGCCTATACTTGAAGGAGAGATACCAAGACCTGTGCATGCTCCTGCGCATGTTGTGGTGGATGATGTGACAAATGGATATGAACCAAAGTCAACATCTAACATTGAACCCTGAGCTCCTTCTGCAAGGACACGCTTGTTCTCCTCCAGCATGTGATTTATTGCATATTCTCCGTCAATAAGGGTGAATTGCCTTAGGAAATCAATTGATTCCAGCCATTGAGACTCATTCTCGTCAATGTTGCAAGGATAATCAAACTGTTTGAGGAAGCTTATATGTTTGTTTTTGAGGGCATAAAATCTTTCCGGAAAGTTAGGTGAAAGAATGTCACCAACCCTTACTCCATTTCTGCCTGTTTTATCCATATAGGTAGGTCCGATACCTTTTAAAGTCGACCCTATCTTAGATGCACCTTTTGATGCTTCTGAGGCTGCATCAATTATTCTGTGTGTCGGTAAAATAAGGTGTGCCTTTTTGGAGATAAGAAGTCGTTCTTTCACAGGAACACCCATCTCAAACAACTTGTTACACTCCTCCATAAAGATCAGAGGATCCAGCACAACTCCATTGCCAATGATATTCTGTGTGTTTTTCCTGAAAATTCCTGATGGAATAGAATGAAGAACAAATTTCTTATCTTCGAACTGAAGTGAATGGCCTGCATTTGGCCCACCCTGAAAACGTGCAATGACCGGATATCCTTTGGCAAGAACATCTACAATCTTTCCTTTCCCTTCATCTCCCCATTGGAGTCCTAGAATAACATCAACTTTCATAATTATATTTAAAATTTATTAAAAAGGCAGATCGTCCGGTAAATCCTCTCCGTAAGATCCTGACGGTGCCACAATTTGCTGAATTGTCTGGGTTGCCGGCTGTGAATCCTGTCTTTTCCCCAGTAATTGAACTGAGTCTGCAAGTATCTCAACAGAATATCTTTTCTGACCCTCCTTGTCCACCCAGTTATTCGTTTTTATTCTACCCTCAACATAGAGCTGAGTTCCTTTCTTTACATACTTTTCCACCCTCTCAGCAAGGGCGCGCCAACATACTATGTTGTGCCATTCCGTCTGCTCCTGCCACTCTCCGTTCTTGTCCCTGTATCGTTCAGTTGTAGCAAGAGCAATGCTGGCAACGACAGAGTCATTTTCAAGATGACGGATCTCCGGGTCCTTACCCACATTACCTATCAGCATTACCTTGTTTAGCGACATAACATGTTCTTTTTATTATCTACAAAGATAAAAAACTTTAAATATTATCTAACATTAATCGCATTGAGTCAAGATCGGGAGGTGTGGATGTAAACAGCTTAAACGACTGAACTGCTTGATATAACAGCCAATATTTGCCGGATATATATTTTGCATTGCAACGGTTTTCTATGTCTGATAGCTGGGGTGATTTGTAGTTGGCCTCAAAAACTATTTTTCCGGTAAAATCGATTTTATCAAGAATCTCAAGGGATAGTGACAATGTGTTTATAAAAAGTGTACTGTGCCTGATTTCGTCTTGAAGATGATCGATGCCTTTATAGTGTATTCCGGCAGATTCAGCAAAAATTCTGGCCTTGGCTTCCGATCTGTTCACGATTGTAACACGGCACCCCTCTGCTTTGGCAGCTAATGCAGCAGCTCTTCCTGCTCCTCCACAACCTAGAACCACTACATTGTCTCCCTTACAGACATAGTTGCGGATACTCTCGCCTACACCGTAAAAATCAGTATTATAAGCTGATACAATATTGTCTCTTTTTAATATAAGATTTGATGCTCCTATTATCTCAGTCAGATTATCTCTTTTATCTGTAAATCTGAGAACCTCCTCTTTGTATGGAGTCGTTACATTTAATCCGTCAAAACCCTCATTGTGAAATCTCTTTACAGCCTCCTCTATAGTTGAAGCAAACAACAATTCATACGAGTGTTGATTGCTGCTGTAGGCTGCCCGGAAAAGGGCAGGACTGAGACTATGGGAGATTGGGTCTCCAATCAAGGCAAATCGCATAAAAGAATCTAATATTTAAAATCTCTCTGTCTGAGGGCCTCAAAGCATAAAATGGCTGTTGAAACCGATACATTAAGAGAATCAATTGTTCCGTTCATTGGAATTTTTATTCTGACATCTGCTCTCTCTCTCCAGAATGCTGTCAGCCCGTCAGATTCACTTCCCATGACTATAGCAGCAGGGGAGGTCATGTCGGTTTTGTGATACCATGTGGCAGCCTGAAGCTCTGCTGAAAATATCTTTATTCTGTTACTCTTTAACCATTCATAGCACTCATCAGACGTGCAGCTGCATACCTGATTGGTGAAAATACCTCCAAGGCTGGATCTTATGACATTAGGGTTAAAAAGGTCCGTAAGCGGGTCGCAAATTAAAACTGCATCTGCCCTTGCTGCGTCTGCAGTTCTCAGGATGGCACCAAGGTTACCAGGTTTCTCTACCGATTCCAGTACAATCACCAGAGGATTGGCCGAAAGCCTTATATCCTGCAACTTAAGTCTTTTCTCCCTCACTATGGCCGAGACACCTTCTGTTCCTCCTCTGTACGCAATTCTTGAGTATACGTTTGATGTAACAGAATAATGATGGTCACATGAGATATTGGATGCAAGTTCAGCCGGATATTCATCAGGGAAAAAGAAGAGCGATTCTATCTCATACCCGTTCCTGACGCAGGCTTCTAACTCTCTTACACCCTCAACTATAAATAAACCCTTCTGCCTGCGCTCCCTGGATTTTTCCTGAAGCTCAATAAGTTCCTTTATTTTTGGATTCTTTGTTGAAGAGAGGTTGTCAATAAACATATTATAAATTTTCAGGACGCATTTGAGGGAAGAAAAGCACATCCTGGATAG
>CAZREC010000113.1:0-7575 GCA_964599025.1 uncultured Muribaculaceae bacterium
TTAAGCAAGCGTGTGGTAGTGGACCTCTACGAGGCCGAAGTAAATATTGTCGCACATGCATATCGTGGAGTGATTTATGCAGATATAAACGGAGCAGGCATTCATTTAAGACTGGCTGACGAAGGACCCGGCATAGCAGATGTTGATATGGCAATGAAAAGAGGCTTCTCAACTGCCTCCCGGGAGGTAAGGGAGATGGGTTTCGGAGCCGGTATGGGACTTCCCAACATAAGTGAAAATGCTGATAAATTTTCAATAGATACCATAGTTGGAAAGGGAACTACGCTCAATATAGAGATTAAATTTTAGAAAAGAGAGATGAGCCAGACAACATACCATAGGGCACTTGAAATTGTGAGTGACATCTGCATAGGGTGTTCTCATAGCATGAAGGTCTGTCCAACAGAGGCGCTGAGGGTATCGGGAGGTAAGGCAAAGATACATGTAGACTGGTGTATAGATTGCGGAGAGTGCTACCGTATTTGTCCTACGAGGGCAATCAGGGTTATGGACGATGACTTCAAGCATATTTTTGATTTCAAACACAGGGTGTTGCTGGTACCGTCGGTTTTTTATGCCCAGTTTGATGAAAACATATCAATGGAGAAAATCTATGCGATTATTGGTGAATTGGGATTTACAGAGATATGTGCTGTAGAGCAGAGTGTTGATTCACTACTCCATGAAGAGAACGAATACCTCAAAAATGCAGTTAAACCTGCAATTTCATCATTTTGTCCATCTGTTATACGTCTGATCCAGGTAAGGTTCCCGTCGCTTGTAGATCATATTATGCAACTTCTTCCCCCAATTGAGATTACCGCTCAATATTATAAAAACAAATTTAAAAGAGAGGGAATTCCGGAAAGTGATCTTGGTATTTTCTATTTAACACCATGTATAGGTAAAATTGCGGCAATAAAATCTCCGGTAGGTGGATATAATTCACCAATCAATGGAGTAATTAACATGGACTTCTTTTTTAATAAGGTTTTCCTTGCATACAAACAGAAGATGCCCATAACGCAAACAGTTAAGGTCAGCAGGGAGATATCTTCAAAAGGTGTTCTTTTTCCTACCACAGGGGGTGAGTCTGTACACATAGAGGGAAAGACTTTAGCTATTGACGGTATGTCAAACGTTATTGATTTTTTGGAAATGCTTGAGAACGAAGAGATAGAAGGGGTGGATTTTTTAGAGCTGAGGGCTTGTGACGAATCATGTGCCGGGGGCATTCTATCACACAGGAACAGATTTCTCATAGCAAACAGCATGAAGGAGTATGCTGCTTCAAAAAAAGAAGGGCATAATCTAACTGAGGATTATAAAAAATACTGTTCGGCAGTCATTCACATGGATAAGATTGAACCGCGCTCCATGGTTAAGTATGACAGAGACATTGAGGTCGCTCTTAAGAAGATGGAGGGTGCACGTGAACTTAAGCTCCTTTTTCCCGGAATAGACTGCGGAGCCTGTGGAGCGCCAAGTTGCGAGGCACTGGCCGAGGATATAGTAAAGGAACAGGCAGATATAAACTCATGTATCTTTCTGAGAACCCTTTATGAAAAAAGAGGCGAAATGTCTCTCGAAGAGACCATTGCAATTATGGAAAACATCTGGGGCAAGGACCGTTTTATAAAAAAGAAATAATTATTACCTGATATATATGTTAGTAAAAGAAGTTGTAGAAAAATTAAACCTCAAAGTGTTTTCTTCAGGAGAGGGACTTGACAGAGAGATAAAAGGGGGTTATACATCTGACCTTCTCTCCGATGTAATGGGCTATTCAAAAGAGGGACAGATATGGATCACCTTGCAGACACACAAGAACATTATGGCAATAGCAACGCTTAAGGATCTTGCTGCCGTAATTCTTGTAAAAGGATTTGAACCTGAGGCTGACACGCTTGAAGCTGCCAACTCAGAGGGTGTTCCTGTATTGGGTAGTGACCTGGAAGCTTTCGAACTTTCAGGAATACTGTTCAATATGTTGAAATGATAAAGGCCGACCTTCACGTACATACTGTTTTATCGCCTTGCGGCGACATTGAGATGACTCCAGCTTTCATAATAGCGAAGGCAAAAGAGTCGGGACTTGGCATTATTGGAATAACAGATCACAACTCTACCCTTCAGTGTGCAGAAATCAAGCGGATAGGAGACAAGGAGGGGGTTTTTGTACTATGTGGAGCAGAGATAACTACAAAAGAGGAGGTTCATGTACTTGCATTTGTAGATGGTAAGGAGAATCTGGAGAGATTACAAGGGTACCTTACTGAACATCTTCCAAGAATACCGAACAATGTCGGTTTTTTTGGCTATCAGCTTGTTGTTAATGAGAAAGAGGAGATATTAAAAGAGGAGGAGTATCTGCTGATTAGTGCAATAGACCAGAGCATTGAACAGATTGAGGAGTTTGTACATTCATTAGGAGGTATATTTATTCCGGCGCATATAGACAAGCGTCAGAATTCGGTTTTAAGCCAGCTGGGCTTTATTCCTCCCGGACTGAAAATTGACGCAATAGAGCTGACAAAGCATGCAGATATTGATACTTTCACATCAAAGAACAACTATTTGAAGAAGTATTGCATTATAAAATCCTCAGATGCCCATTTCCCCGGAGATTTTGGTGAGGTATGTACAGAACTTAATATTGAAGTACCATCTTTCAGCGCCATAAAGGAGTTACTGTCAAGTAATAAATTGCCACTATGAACGATCTTGCACTACACATTCTGGATATTATTCAAAACTCCCTGAGTGCCGGGGCAAGATTGATTAAAGTTTTCATTGATGAAGATATCAAAGGAGACAAACTTACAATCACAATTGAGGATAATGGAAAAGGAATGTCATCTGATCAGTTGGCGAAGCTGAGTGACCCTTTTTTCACATCTCGTACAACACGCAGGGTGGGTCTGGGCATTCCCCTTCTGAAGCAATCGGCAGAACAGAGCGGGGGTTACATAAATGTAGAGTCGGAACCCGGTGAAGGGACCATAGTTACAGCATGTTTTCAGTACAGCAATATAGACAGACCCCCTTTGGGCGATGTGGCAAATGCATTTATTCTTACAGTATCATCCAATCCAGATATAGAATTCATATTGAATTACAAGGTTAACGGAGAGGAGTATGTTTTTGACACCGTTGAGGTAAAAGAGGTACTCGAAGGAACTCCTCTCAATGATGCATCCATAATACGCACATTGACAGATATGATAAGAGAGAATATAAAGGAGTTGAAACAATAATGAAAAAGCATTTGGTAGTATTATCTGGAGCGGGTGTTAGTGCCGACAGTGGAGTTGAAACTTTCCGGGATGCCAATGGACTTTGGGCAAAACACAGAGTTGAGGATGTATGTACCCCGGAAGCACTTGAAAACAATCCTGAACTTGTTCTGGATTTTTATAATCAGAGAAGAAGACAATTATTTGATATAGAGCCTAATGCAGGTCATCTGGCAATTGCAGAACTCGAGGAAGTCTTCGATGTAGATGTTATAACCCAGAATGTAGATAATTTGCATGAAAGAGCAGGGAGTACAAAAATACTCCATCTTCACGGCGAATTGCTGAAGTGCAGGAGCATGAAGGATGATACTTTTATAAGAGAGATTACAGGCGATCTTCATATTGGCGACTTATGTCCCAGTGGGGGGCAATTAAGACCGCATATTGTTTTTTTTGGTGAACAGGTACCCGAGATAGAAAAAGCGGTAGAAATAATTTCCACTGCAGAAATTGTTATTGTTGTCGGAACATCACTTGCAGTTTATCCGGCCTCATCACTGATATATAATGCACCTGCAAAAGCTGAAATTTATGTAGTGGATCCATCTGTAGTAGAGATAAATAGCAGAAAGGTCAGCTACATCAGGGAACGTTCTGTAACAGGTCTCCCAAAGCTTACAAGACAGCTTGTAGCAAAAAATATATAACAAATGTTAATTATTTGCTTAATGATTTTTTATTACTTTTGTGAAATAATTTAAATAACTCAATATTTATGAATAAAATCAAGTCACTTGACGATTTGCGAAAGATGAAGCAAAATCTTGAAAACGGAATGAACATCCGTGAAAAAAGCAATTCGCCCGAGTCTCTGGTTCAGATCCGTGTAGCCATGGCAACCTGCGGAATAGCCTCCGGAGCGAGAGCGGTTATGAACACTCTTATCGAAAGGATAGAGAAGGACAAAATTCCCGCAGTTGTAACTCAGGGAGGATGCATGGGCTATTGCTATGCCGAGCCGACAGTAGAAGTTAAAGTACCCGGAAAGGATCCGGTTGTATTCGGCTACGTCGACTCAAAAGTTGCCGTTGATATTATTGAGAAGTACGTGTTGCAGGGAGAGCTTCTGGAAGGTATCATTCCTGTCAATTACCAAACCATTAACGATAAAAAGTAGTATTTATGGCACATTACAAAATGCACATGCTGGTTTGCGGCGGAACAGGATGCAGAGCCTCAGAAAGTGAAAAGATTACAGAAAACCTGAATGCAGAGTTAAAAAAACTTGGGCTTGAAAATGATGCTCAGGTTGTTGTTACCGGTTGTTTCGGTTTTTGTGAAAAGGGTCCTATCGTAAAAATTGTTCCTGACAACACATTCTACACTCAGGTTAAACCTGAAGACTGTGCAGAGATAGTAAGCGAACACATTCTTAAAGGACGCAAGGTTAGCAGACTTCTTTATGAAGATCCTGAGACACAGAAGCATGTAGAAGATTCAAAACATATGGGCTTCTATCAGAAACAGATAAGAATAGCCCTTAGAAACTGTGGTTTCATAGATCCTGAAAACATTGACGAGTATATTGCACGTGACGGTTATGCTGCACTAGGAAACATACTTACAGAGATGTCCCCTCAGCAGGCCATAGATATAATGAAAAAATCCGGACTCAGGGGTCGTGGTGGTGGAGGATTTCCTACAGGTTTGAAATGGGAAATTGCATCAAATAGCAAATCTGACCAGAAATATGTGGTTTGTAATGCCGACGAGGGTGACCCGGGAGCATTCATGGACAGGTCAATTCTGGAAGGCGACCCACACTCTGTCATTGAGGCAATGGCAATTTGCGGATACTGTATAGGGGCCAATAAAGGTATTGTATATATCAGAGCCGAATATCCTCTGGCAATCAAGCGACTCAAGATTGCTGCCAGACAGGCAAGAGCCTATGGACTTCTTGGAGAAGATGTCCTTGGCACAGGGTTCTCTTTTGATATTGAATTGAGATATGGGGCTGGTGCGTTTGTTTGTGGAGAAGAGACAGCTTTGATCAAATCTATGGAGGGTCTCCGTGGCGAACCTACCGTAAAACCACCGTTCCCTGCAGAAAAAGGCTACCTGGGTAAACCAACAAACGTGAACAACGTTGAGACTTATGCAAATGTACCTGCAATATTCCTTAAGGGACCTGAGTGGTTTGCAAGTATCGGAACCGAAAAATCCAAAGGCACAAAGGTGTTTGCACTTGCCGGCAAGATTAATAACGTAGGGCTCATTGAGGTTCCTATGGGTATAACACTAAGGGAAGTTATCTTCGAAATTGGCGGCGGAATAAAGGATGGTAAAAAATTCAAGGCTGTACAGACAGGTGGTCCTTCGGGCGGTTGTCTTACAGAAAAACATCTTGACACTCCTATTGATTTCGATAACCTGATTGCAGCCGGCTCAATGATGGGTTCCGGTGGTATGATTGTTATGGATGAAGATGACTGTATGGTGTCTGTTGCCAAATTCTATCTTGAGTTTACAGTTGAGGAGTCTTGTGGTAAATGTGCCCCGTGCCGTATCGGTAACAAGAGACTACACGAAATTCTTGAGAAAATATGCAATGGAAAGGGTACAGAGGCAGATATTGAGTACCTGAAAAACCTGAGCAAGGTTATTAAGGATACAGCACTTTGCGGATTGGGTCAGACCTCTCCAAACCCTGTTTTATCTACTATTGAGCACTTCCTTGACGAATACAAGGCTCACGTTACAGAGAGAATATGCCCTGCCGGACAATGCAAGGCATTGAAATTATACACTATCATCCCTGAGAAATGTACCGGTTGTACTGCTTGTACCAGAGCATGTCCTGTTGCTGCAATTTCAGGTGAGAAACGTCAACCTCATATTATTGATGTAGACAAGTGTATCAGATGCGGGGCTTGTTACGACAAGTGTAAGTTTACAGCTATTCATGTTCAATAACGTACTCTTTATGGAAAAAATAAAAATCACTATAGATAACAAACAGGTGGAGGTTAGTAAAGGTACTACAATCTACCATGCAGCAAAGGCCAACGGAATTGATATTCCAACTCTTTGCTATTTAAAACTGGATCACCTTAATATTGAGAATCGTCCCGGAGGATGCCGTGTATGTGTGGTTCAGATTGAGGGACGTAAAAATCTTGCTCCTTCATGCTCAACTCTCTGTACAGATGGAATGGTTGTTTATACTAATAAGGTAAGGGTAATTAATGCAAGAAAGACAGTTCTTGAACTGATTCTTTCCGATCACCCTAAAGAGTGTCTTGTTTGTTCATCTTCGGGACAGTGCGACTTGCAGAAGCTATCTCAGAAAATGGGAATCAGAGAGATACATGCAGTTGAGAATGCCGAAATGTCTACATACAGAAAAGACTACTCTCCTGCGCTAAGAAGGGATATGGACAAGTGTATAATGTGTCGCCGTTGTGAAACAATCTGCAACGATGTACAGACAGTAGGAGCACTGAGTGCAGTGAACCGCGGTTTTATGTCGGTTGTTGCTCCTGCATTTGAACAGGATCTGGTTGACTCACCTTGTACATTCTGCGGTCAGTGTGTTGCTGTATGTCCTACAGGCGCACTTACTCCATTCGACGATACTGCAAAGGTTATACGTGCACTTGCGGACCCGACAAAGACTGTTATTGTACAGACTGCTCCTGCTGTGCGTGCTGCACTTGGCGAGGAGTTTGGCCTGGAGCCGGGCACTCTTGTTACAGGTAAGATGGTTTCTGCTCTACGCACAATGGGCTTTGACAAAGTGTTCGATACTGACTTTGCTGCCGACCTTACCATTATGGAAGAGGGAACTGAGTTGTTGAACAGAATTTCTAAGTTTCTAAGTGGAGATAAGGATGTTAAACTTCCAATCCTTACATCGTGCTGTCCTGCATGGGTCAACTTCTTCGAGGAGAACTATCCTACAATGCTTGACGTTCCATCAACTGCTCGCTCTCCTCAACAGATGTTCGGCTCTATTGCAAAGAATTACTTTGCAGAGTTGATGAAAGTTAAAAGAGAGGATCTGGTTGTGGTTTCGGTTATGCCTTGTCTTGCAAAGAAGTATGAGTGCCAGAGAGAGGAGTTTTCTACAAATGGTAACCCTGAGGTTGATTACTCTATCTCCACACGTGAACTTGCCAGTCTTATAAGGTTTGCAAACATAGATTTCGATTCATTGCCTGAGGAAGATTTCGACCGTCCGCTAGGTGAGTCTACAGGAGCCGCAGTGATTTTTGGTGCAACCGGTGGCGTTATTGAAGCAGCCGTCCGTACAGCTTATGAGCTTTATACAGGA
>CAZREC010000114.1:0-7526 GCA_964599025.1 uncultured Muribaculaceae bacterium
AGGACAGCATAAAGAAGGTCGAGGTGCTTGAATATCCTGAACTGGGCATGGAGGCTATCTGGAAGATCGAAGTCGAAAACTTCCCTGCCTTCATTCTGGTGGACGACAAGGGTAACGACTTCTTCAAGAAACTTATGTAATGAAATACCTGTTTTTTCTAGTAGTTCTTTCGGTGGTCATGGGAGTGACCACCTATGTTTTTGTAAGAGGATGGCAATCTTTGCCAGCTGGCCTATTGCTTAAGATTGGCTACACACTCATTTTTGCGCTCTCCATGGCATCCTTCTTTGCGAGGATGTTTCTGGGTGACACTCTTCCCGAGGGATTCTCCTCAGTTCTTTCAGCAATAGGTTTCACATGGCTCATAGCCGTAATCTACCTCTTTTTCTATGTATTTGCGATAGACATAGTCAGAATAGCAAACCACTTTTTCCACTTTCTGCCCGACTTAATAAAGGACAATTATGCTGTTGTCAAGTTGTCGCTGGCAGTAATAGGGGTGGTTTTTGTCTCTACCCTTCTTGCTTATGGCAACCACAAGTTCAACAACCCTGTAGTCACCACACTCGACATCACTCTTGATAAGCCGCAGTATATCAAGAAACAGACAACCAGCGAGAAGCTTTCAAAAGAGAAGACAAACATAGACGAGGCATTACAAAAACAGATAACCAACGAGAAATCTCCCGGAGAGCAACCAATCAAACATCTGACAATCGTTATGGCCAGCGACATCCATCTGAGTTCCTACATAAACCGCAAGAACTTAGAGAGATATGTGGCCTTTATTAACAATCAGAACCCCGACCTTGTACTGCTGGCCGGAGATATTGCCGACATGAACCTTGCTCCTCTGGTTAACGAGAAGATGGCAGAGGTGCTTGCTCAGATTAAGGCCACACATGGTGTTTATGCAATTACGGGCAACCACGAATTTTACGGTGGCCACAAGGAAGAAATCTACAAATATCTGGAATCGGCAGGCATTCACTTTCTGAAGGACTCCTCGGCTCTTGCGGCCGACAGCACGCTCTACATCATCGGCCGTGACGACAAAACAAACCATCACCGGGCTGTTCTTGCCGATCTTGTGAAGGGACTCGATGCAGATGTTCCAAAGATATTGCTCGACCATCAGCCATTCAACCTTGCAGATGCAGAGCAGAACGGCATCGACCTACAGCTTTCCGGACATACCCACAACGGTCAGTTCTGGCCCGGCAACCACATAGTCAGCTGGATGTTCGAACTACCATACGGCTACAAGAAAAAAGGTAACACCCACTACTACGTCTCGTCCGGCCTCGGCCTCTGGGGCCCTAAATACAGAATCGGCACAGTATCGGAGATTGTGGTGGTGCACCTGACATTGCAGTAGTTTTTAGTAACTTCTTAGAAGATAAATAAATAGTGAGGCCGGACAATCAATGTCCGGCCTTACTATTTTAATAATTACTTGTTTATAAGCGAGTTGCTAAAAACTACTGCAATGTGGTACCTACCAGCTGCCGCCTGCTCCGCCGCCGCCGAAACCGCCGCCGCCGAAACCGCCGAAGCCACCGCCTCCGCCACCTCCAAAGCCACCACCGCCGAATCCGCCTGAACGACCCCGGCCGCCCGACATGAGTGATGCTAAAAGTAGTAGTTCCATTGCGCTAGGTCCTTTTCTGTTACCTCCACCAATGTTTGAGGAGCCTCCTTTCTTTGAGACCAAAATAATGAAGATTACGATAATGAAGATTACAAGACCAATAGAGCCTACGGCACCGGAACCTGCTGTTTTCTTGGCGTATTCGGCAGAACTGATCTCGCCTGCAGCTATCGGCATTATAACCCCCAAAGCTTTATCCACACCGCCGAGGTAGTTATTGGACCGGAACTCCGGTATCATCTCGTTCTCAACAATACGTTTACATATTGCATCAGGCAGCGCACCCTCAAGACCATAGCCTGTAGCAATGAAAACTTCGCCTCTTTCGCTGCCGGCTTTAGGTTTTATAAGGATTACAACACCATTGTCAAACTTCTCCTGACCAACCTTCCATTGTTCGCCAATGGAATATGCCATCTGCGACTTGTCCATCCCCTCAAGAGATTTAAGGGTAACAACTGCTATCTGGTTTGAAGTTTTGTTGGCAAAATCGACGAGCTTGTTTTCAAGGTAGATAACATCTTCAGACGAAAAAATCCCTGCCAGGTCATTAACAAGCTTTGGTGGAGACGGTCTTGCCGGAACCTGAGCCGGGAGCACAGTAGAGGAAACAAATATGAACATAAGGAGCAGACAGGCAACAGAGAGCTTTCTGCCGGCCAGAGTAGTCGTTCTGCCTGCCAAAGCAACAGTATTGCTGCCCGCGGCAAATGCTCTATTTACCAAACGAGATCTCATTGCTCTGTTCATTTATGTCGTCTTTAGTGTATGGAAAAAATTCTTTAAGCTTCTCTCCGGACATTTCGATAGCGGTAGTAAGACCGGTCACGATGTCGCCAGAGATAAAAGAGTTCAACAGCTTCTCCTTGATATCGTCCCAGAAGTTTGCCGGTACCCTGGAGTTTATTCCCGAGTCACCGATAATTGAAAACTTTCTTGACTTATAGGCAATGTAAATAAGGACACCGTTACGGTCCTTGGTTTTAAACATCTTGAGCTTGTTGAATATGTAGACTGCCCGCTCAACAGGATCGGCCTTGCATGACGATTCTATGTGAACCCTAATCTCGCCGGACGTGTTGAGCTCCGCAGATTCAATAGACTTAACAATAAGTGACTGATCTGCTTTTGAGAGAAATATATCTGTTCCCACGGTTAAAATTCAACCTTAGGAGCATTCTCTGCACCCTCTTTAGCCTCGAAGTATACTTTCCTTTCGAAACCAAACAGACCTGCTATTACATTTTTAGGAAACTGACGGATGAGAGTGTTGTATGACTTTGCAATGTCGTTGTACTTCTGTCTCTCAACAGTGATTCTGTTCTCTGTTCCCTCCAGCTGAGCCTGAAGTTCAAGGAAGTTCTGGTTAGCCTTAAGATCGGGATACTTTTCAACAACAACCATCAGCCGGCTAAGAGCAGAGCTAAGTTCACCCTGAGCTGCCTGGAATTTGTCCAGACTCTCCTGAGTCATTTTGGTAGGGTCTATTGTTGTCTGAGTAGCCTTGGCCCTTGCATTCACAACACCTTCAAGAGTCTCCTGCTCGTGAGCAGCATAACCCTTAACGGTTGCAACAAGGTTCGGAATAAGATCGGCCCTTCTTTGATATACGTTTTCTACCTGTGACCAGGCAGAGGTAACACCTTCCTCCTGAGAAACCATTTTATTGTAACCACCCATGGCCCAAAAGAAGAGAAGAACGAACGCTCCCAGAATTACTAGCAGTGTAATGATACCTTTTGATAATTTCATAATAAAAATTTTTGTGGGTTAAGATTATTGAACCTTGCGGACACACCTTACGGATGCTCCGAAATAGCTCTTGTTAGCAAAATTGTAAGGAAAATCCGGGCTGTCGAAGTAGATGTACCTGTATAATGCGTTGGTTGCATCTTTTTCTGTTGATGACCACCAGAATCCGTATTGATTTATGTTTGAATATCTTGTGAAATTTTCTGATGCATTTCCTGCAGGAAGAGCGTTCCAAAGGAACATGTTGTTCTGTAAATTATTAGGGCTGTACTTCCAGATATTACCCGAGTTAAGCTTTGCATTTACAGTAACCTTTCCTCCAAGATTTGGCCAGGTACTGTCAAAAGAGATGTCGGTGTTGCCGTTAAGTGCCTTAGCCAGACTCTCCCAGTCCTTTTCTGTAGGGACCGACCAACCTGTTGGACATACACCTTTAGGACCTCCTCCAAGGGTATTTGCTGAGACACCACCTGTAGCCTCTGTCCATGAGTAAAGGCGACCGTAGATGTATGAAAGAGCATCAGTTTCTCTGTATACTTTTCCTGCACCTGCCCAGTTAAGGTTTGATGTGAACCAGTCAAGACCGCCAACAGTATTGTAGTAGTA
This sequence comes from uncultured Muribaculaceae bacterium, assembly GCA_964599025.1. Lineage (GTDB taxonomy): Bacteria > Bacteroidota > Bacteroidia > Bacteroidales > UBA932 > Bact-08. The sequence goes on from CAZREC010000114.1 coordinate 4,010, forward strand.
TTTTTTTCCGTCCCTTGAATCAGTAATGAAATTTGGTCCGTTTACAACACCTGAAAAACTTTCCGGAGATGAAGGATTAATTACAATAGTAGATCTTGAAACCGTTTTTGTAGAGTAGTCCGGGTGCGAAGCGGTAATTGTAACAGTGTAATTTCCAACTACAGAAGGGGCGTTAACAGTAGCCGACTGAGTTTTTACTGAGTCAACACTGAAACCAGGAATTGTCCATTTGTATGTTATACCGGAAGTTGGTTCTGTTATACCTGTGGCATTGAGCTCAATTACGCTTGAAGCTATTATAAAGTCCGGGAGACTGAATGTAAGGGTTCCGGTCATATACACGACAGTTGTGTCGGTGTCACTTTTTTTACAAGAAGTTCCGACGAGAATACTTAAAATAATTATCGGAAAAAACAGTTTGGCGAATTGTCTCATATTATATTTAGAGTTCATTTTTAACATACAAAGATATGTTTTTTATACTAAATTTGTGCCAAATTATACTGGCGTCATGAAATATTGCAAAACAACACATTTTATTTTCACTTCAATTATTTTTCTGACATTAATAACCATTGGCTGTTCAAGGAACACAGACTATAGAAATATAGAAGGGTTCACCCAGGGAACTACCTATCATATAGCATATTCACCTGACGTTACAGACTCGCTCGACAATTTTGTAAGCGACATTCTGTTAAGAGTAGACAACTCGCTTTCTGTCTACAACGACAGTTCGGTAATTTCCAAACTAAACAGAGGTGACAGCGTAGTTATTGATTCTCTGTTTATAAATGTTTTCAACAGATCCAATGAGATTTATCAGATAAGCAATGGAGCCTTTGATATTTCAGGTGCACCACTATTCGATATATGGGGCTTCGGTTTCAAGAACAAAGAGCATGTGACACAGACAATGATAGACAGCATACTTCCGTATGTGGGAATGGACAAAGTGAAAATAGAGAACGGAACTCTTGTGAAAAGCGACAAGAGGCTTACACTCAATGCTAATGCAATAGCACAAGGCTACACTGCCGATGTTATTGCAAAGGAGTTCGACAAGCTGGGTATCATGAACTATCTAGTAGAAGTCGGGGGGGAGATTTTCTGCAAGGGTTTGAATTCCAAAGGTAAAGAGTGGACAATAGGTATAGATAAACCAGTTGAAGGGAACATGATACAGGGCGATGACCTGCAGGTTGTATTGTCATTGACAGGCAAAGGTCTGGCAACATCGGGGAACTACAGGAAGTTTTATGAGGAGGGGGGCGAGAAATTCTCACACACAATTGACCCAAAGACAGGTTATCCTGTCCGTCACAGTCTGCTAAGTGCAACTGTTATAGCAAAGGATGCAATGACAGCTGATGCTCTTGCAACATTTTTTATGGTTGTTGGTCTGAATAAGACAAAAGAATTTCTTGCCGCTAATGAAGATGTTCAGGCATATCTTGTATACGCCGATGGTGAGAAGTTTAAGGTTTTTCAGACACCCGGAATAAATATCGTAAAATAGTTCAAAAATTATCAACTATGGCAAACTTAATCTCCAGACGCGGCTTTCTAAAGAGTTCGCTGGTAGCAGGTGCTGCACTCGGTCTTGGTTTCTATGACTCAAAAAAACTAAGTGTGAACAACCGGTTCGATACGATTATATCAAACGGATTGATTTATACAGGCGATGGAGGGGCGCCAATCAAGGGGGCAATCGGTATCAAGGATGGTAAAATATCGGCAATAGGGTCGATAGGCGACAGTGCCGACACTATAATTGATGCAAAAGGAAATGCAATATCTCCGGGTTTCATTGATATTCATTCGCATACGGACGGTAATATATTTATCTCACCACTTGGCGACAGCAAGATATATCAGGGTATCACCACAGATATAAGCGGTAATTGTGGCGACAGCTCTTTTCCAAAGGGAAAGTGGAACAGTATTGAGGATTACTACAACGACATAAAAAAGCAGAAAGCAGGGTTCAATGTAAGGAGTTATGTAGGTCAGGGTACGCTCAGGCAGGTTGTGGTTGGTGACAACAATGTTCCTGCAACAGCTGCTCACATGAAGGAGATGAAGTCGCTTCTGGCTGCTGAGATGGAGAGGGGAGCGGCAGGGATGACCTGCGGACTTGAGTATACACCGGGTTCTTATGCTACCAGCGAGGAGATAATCGAGCTTCTCAAGGTTGTGGCAAAGTATGACGGATTGTTTGCCATCCATATGAGAAACGAGGACGACAGGGTAGAGGAGGCGGTTGCAGAGTCTATATCAATGGCAAAGGCAGCAGGAGTAAGGCTACAGATATCTCATTTAAAGGCTCAGAATGCAAACAACTGGCACAAGGCACCGCTGCTGATAAAACAGATTGAAACTGCTGCCAGAGAGGGGCTTGACATAGCATTTGACAGATACCCCTATATTGCATTCTCAACCGGATTGTCGGTATTTATCCCGTTGCAGGAGCGTCAGGGAACTACAGATGAGATAATTGCAAGACTCAACAATGAGACATCTGCCAAGACAATCGGGGAATATGCAGTAGCAAGGATCAAGAGGCTGGGAGGTGCACATAATGTCGTTGTTACATCGGCCAGGGTGCCGGAAAACAAAAGATTTATAGGCCTGAACATAGAGGAGTGCTGCAAGTTGACAGGGCTGGAACCATGGCCATTTATCCGCAGGTTGCTTGTAGAAGAGAGGGTAAGTGTGGATATGATTGGCTTTGCAATGAGAGAAGAGAATGTCAGATTATTTCTCTCACATCCTCTGGGAATGCCTATAACAGATGCAGGGGCATCTTCACCAATAGGCAGGTTGTCGGAAAACATGCCTCATCCGAGGGCTTACGGATCGTTTCCAAGATTTCTCGGAAAATACTGCAGAGATGAGAAGCTTATGGAGCTGTCAAAAGGCATACAGAAGTGTACATCACTTCCTGCATCAAGACTTAAACTAAAGGACAGGGGTTTGCTGACAGTTGGTTATAACGCAGATATCGTGGTGTTCAACCCCGATACTATTATAGACAGGGCAACATTTGCAGAACCTCACCAGTTTTCGGCAGGAATAGAACATGTACTTGTAAATGGTGTATGGACAATCAAAAATGGTGTTGCAACCGGAAGTCTCGGTGGTGTGGTTGCTTAGAGTCAGATTACTTATTCCGGTTTCCCGTTTTTCTCCTCATGTTTCTCGAATGCATTCACGATTTTGGTGACAAGTGCGTGTCTTACAATATCTTCCTTGCTAAAGTTAATTATGCTCACACCTTTGATTTTGCTGCAGAGTTCAACTCCCTTCAACAAGCCAGAGTCTGACCTTTTTGGAAGGTCTATCTGTGTTGCATCGCCGGTTACAATGAACTTGGCATTACAGCCCATCCTTGTCAGGAACATCTTGAGTTGCCCGAGTGTGGTATTCTGTGCCTCGTCCAGAATCACAAATGCACTTTCCAGCGTGCGTCCCCGCATATAGGCAAGTCGAGATATCAGAATAACCGCCTCCTCCC
>CAZREC010000115.1:0-7277 GCA_964599025.1 uncultured Muribaculaceae bacterium
CGGGATGGTTTGTCGTAAAACGACGGGGCAGGGAATCCACGGGCCTGGTGACTGTCCTCAACAACTACAATTGTGGCCGGGAGGGAAACTGAGGGAACAACTTCGCATATAATCGCCCTGGCACCGGCTTCAACGGCTTTCACAATATAATCGTGTCCGTCTGAAGTGCTTCCTTTGACAGCAACAAAGAGAGAGCCATCCTTAACTTCCCTTGAGTCGAAACAGACAGAGAGAATATCCACTTCTCTGTCGCCTGATACAGACAATACCTTAACGCTATTTAACAACTTGCTTAATTTCATATTCTTCTGATAGTTGAATTTGGATAATGCTCTTTTTTTCGGCAAGGGAGCCAGGGGCAGGAGTCTGACTGACAACTCTTCCTCTGCCTGTGAATTGTACTCTGTAACCCTGGTTTTCCAAAAGATATATTGCATCTCTTAACCCCATATTCATTACGCTAGGTAATGAATCGGTTACAACAGGACACTCCTTAACTGTAACCTTGTTGCTGTCTTTTGAGAACTGCAGCCACTCGGCATCGGGAGGAGTTATTTTCTCTCCCACGGGTAAAAGTGCAAGGAGTTTGTTTGTAGTGTTACTTCTGCCCGACAGAATGGACGGTTTTGTTTCAGGTTCCTTACCTTTTCCTTTTACAGGGTCCTTCCAGTCGGGACTTGATGCATATATTTTATCGGATACTTGCTTGAAAACAGGAGCTGCCCATGCACCTCCGTAAAAGTTTTCCCGGGTCTTGTTAGTATATAGTACAACAATGGCCGAATACTGAGGATTGTCAGACGGAAAAAATCCTGCAAATGAAGCCTGATGCTTACGATAACCTTGTGCATCTATATATCTGCCCTCAAATGCAATCTGAGCCGTCCCTGTCTTTCCCGATATAGAGTAACGTTCATCGTTGAATGCCTTGGCAGTTCCCTCGACAACCACACCCCTTAGTGCCTTGTGAACAGCTTCAATAGTCGATTTTGAACAAATGGAGCCGCTAAGTTCCTGCGGTTGAAACTCTTTCTCAATAACTCCGGAGCGTTGAAGATTTTGTACAAAGTACGGCTTCATCATCTTTCCTCCGTTAGCTATGGCATTGTAAAATGTAAGAGTGTGAAGAGGGGTAAGAAGAGATGCATAGCCCATTGCCATCATTGGGAGTGTAAGCTTGGACCACATTGCATCACCTGGTGAGTGTATAACTGCACGCCCTTCTCCCATTATGTCAAGATTGAACTTCTCGTTAAGCTTCATATTGTTCAACCGGTCCACATACTTTTTCTCATTATTTGAGTAATATTCTACGGCTAGTTTTGCAAAAGCAACATTAGAAGATTTTTCAAATGCCTTTAATACATTTATAAGACCATAACCGCCATGTGTCACATCGGTGAAGGTCTTGGTGCTGTATGTCCATTTTCCGTTACCTGCATCAACAGGGGTGTCAAGCGTCACATATCCATCCTCAATAAGGGCAACCAGTGTTGCCAGCTTGAATGTCGATCCGGGCTCGGTTGCCTGACCTATTGCATAGTTGAATGACTCATCAAACTGACCATCTGCATTTTTCTTCATATTGGCAATTGCCAGTATTGCCCCGGTCTTTACCTCCATTACAATAGCAGTGGCCCCTTCGAATACATCGGAAAGAGCAAGCTGATTTTTAAGGGCATTTTCTGCAGCCTCCTGAATATCAATGTCGAGTGTTGTCTGAACATCGTAACCATCCTTTGGAAGCACTAACGCTTCGTTGTCTATCGGCTTCCACTCTCCCCCAAGCATCCTTTGCACGGTCTGTTTACCGGGAATACCCTTAAGGTAGAAATCATAGCTTCCTTCAATCCCTACACCTGTCCCTTCGGAATTTATGAATCCTATTGTTCTGTATGCCAGTCTGCCATAAGGATTGTTCCTTTTGTTCTTCTGTTCAGCAATTATTCCACCTCTGTTAGCTCCAAGATTGAAAAGGGGAAACTTCTTTATTGTCATCAGCTCGGAATAGTCTACCAGACGATTTCCTATTGCCTTGTAACGTTTGTTTTGCTTTCTTGCCATGACAAGGTCGGTCTTGTAAGCAAGAGGTGTTTTATCCATAAAGAATCCGCTGAGAGCATCTGCCAGAGCATCAATATTGTTGTTGAAAGTTGTATCACCAGGTACCAGACAGTCCATCCTTACCTGATAATATGGTACAGATGCAGAAAGTGACCTGCCGTCGCGGGCAAGTATACTTCCTCTGGTGGCCTCTATCTCTTCAATACGAAATGAGATGTCGTCTGAACTTACCTTGAGTGTTGTGAAGTACTGTAACTGTATTATACGGCCGACAACCATCAGACTAAGTATGACGATGAAAAAGTATATTATGCTTACCCTTTGAACGATCTCCTTCATGCTACTTCTCTATTAATATCCTTCTTGGTGGTTCGGTTGGTACAATAAGCTTTGAATTCTGCTCAAAAAGGCGTTTCTCTACTTCTGCCCTTTTGCTTTGATACATTAACTTAGATGACTTGCTTGTATAGTCGGCCTTAAGGTTTTTGAGCTCTTTCTGATTTCTTCGCTCGGTGAGCATGCTCTTCTCAATGCCAAAGTTTATACTTATGTACAGGATTATCAGGACGAAAATGTACAGTACAAATCTTGCCTGCTGCAAAATGCCGCTGTGCAACAGAATCTGTCCGCCCATTATCTCCGATATCCAGTTACGTTTTGCCATAAGTATTTATTTTTTCTCTGCAACCCTTAGTTTAGCGCTTCTTGCCCTTGTATTACCCGATATTTCATCCTCTCCGGGTACAAGCGGTTTTTTTGTAACAGCCTTAAAAGGGCTGGTTATATTGCCATAAAAATCTTTTTCAACCACTCCGTCAATAGTGCCGGAACGCATAAAATTCTTAACCATACGGTCTTCCAGAGAGTGATATGTAATAACTACCAGTCTGCCACCTGGTCTGAGCACCTTTACTGTGTCGTCTAAAAATCCTTCCAGTGCCTTCATCTCTCCGTTTACCTCAATCCTGAGTGCCTGATAAACTTTTGCCAGGTATTTATGTTCTGCGTACTTTGGAAGTACAGGCTCAAGTGCCTTGTTGAGGTCGGCAGTTGTTTTAATTGCTGACTCCTCCCTGTATTTGCATATAAGCTGGGCAACCCTTTTGCTGTTTTCAACCTCTCCGTAATTACTCATCACCCACATTAGTCTCTCAGGTGTATAGCTGTTCACTACGTCGGCAGCTGTCATACGGGCCGACTGATTCATGCGCATATCCAGCGGAGCATCGAACCTGAATGAGAATCCTCGCTCTTCTGTGTCAAACTGGTGAGAAGAGACCCCGAGGTCGGCCAGGATTCCGTCTACATGATCAAATCCATGGTAGTGGACATAATTCTGAATAAATCTGAAATTGTTATGAATAAGAATGAGCCTGCTGTCATCCGGAGCATTGCCGAGAGCATCTGCGTCCCTGTCAAATGCCAGCAATCTGGCATTCTGGTCCATCCTTGATAGTATCTCCCTGCTATGTCCGCCTCCTCCGAAAGTAGCATCCAGATATATTCCGGATGGTACGATTGCTAAAGCTGATACACTTTCATCAAGCAGGACGGGTGTATGATAAGCACTCATAAAACAACTCCTTTCCTTATCCTAAAATTTTTTCCGCTAATGCGAGATAGTCGCTCTCCGGTAATTTGGTGTTCTGGAAGTTCTCTTTTGCCCAGATCTCAATCTTGTGATCGTTTCCGGCAAAGACTACCTCTCTCTCCACACCAATTTGCTCAAGTAACCTTTTGGGGATTGATATTCTGCCGAGCTTTTCATCAGGTTCCACTACTGCCCGGTCCCTCATATATTCTCTCCAAAACTGACTGTGTTCACGATTAAAAAAGTTCAGACGGGATTTTACCTTCTCAGACTCCTTTGCCCACTCTTCATATGTGAACATTTCCAGGCAGTTGGAGAATAAATCCTTTTTTACTACCAGACGAAGGTCATCTACGGAAACCACGGACTTAAATGACGAAGGGAGTATCAACCGTCCTTTATCGTCTACTTTAACCGTGTATTCTCCTATAAACTTGACCATTTTAGATTTTTTTATCTGTTTTTTGTCTTATGCAAAAATAAGTAATGTTTTCCATTTTCTTACATTTTTTTACAATTTTTTCCACAATATTATCAACAAATTCCTAACTTCGAATTGTAAAAAAACCGATATGCATAAACTGATACTTCTTTTAGCACTTTTTTTGACTCTATCTTGTTCAGAGAGAGGAGTGAAAAATGAGAAAAACGAAAGCACGCAACCAAAAAATGATGTTACTGAATTTGGAATACCTGTATCGGGGTTTAATGTTCGGGAGGGGCAGATAAAAAACGGGCAGTTCTTCACCAACCTGATGAATGAACTGGGGGTGCCCGACGCAGATATTTATTCTCTCACCCAAGCCGCCAGAAATGTGTTTGATCTGAAAAAACTGAGGGTAGGCAATAATTACAGAGCATTTTTCACATCGGGAGAAAATCCCGGACTGGCATACCTGATATATAAGGAGAGCAAGACCTCATTTGTTGTTTTTGGTCTTCACGATTCAATATTTGTAAAGGTTTACGAAAAAGAGGTGACTACCAGGACAAGGCTTGGAGAGGCAAAAATCACCACCTCACTTTGGGATGATGTAGACAGGGCAGGACTGAACATAACTCTGGCCTCAAGACTGGAGGATATCTATGCCTGGTCGATAGACTTCTTTGGACTGCAGAAGGGCGATTCGTTTAAAGTCATATATGATGAGGTTGTGATTGACGACGAAGTTGTGGAGATAGGGACAATTTATGCTGCTTATTTCACACATGGTGGCAAGGTGTACGATGCGTACAGGTATAAACAGAATGACACAGGTTCTGTTCAGTATTTCAACTCGATGGGGGAGAATCTGAAGAAGGCCTTTCTCAAAGCTCCTCTTAGCTTTACAAGGGTATCATCGGGGTTCACATATTCAAGGAGACATCCTGTGACTAGAATTGTGAGACCTCATACAGGAGTTGATTATGCAGCACCAAAAGGTACACCGGTCATGAGTATAGGAGAGGGGGTTGTAGTGCAGAAAGGGTATGCAGGAGGAGGTGGCAACACAGTTAAAATCAAACATAATGCAACATATACTTCGGCATACCTTCATCTGTCGGCCTATGCAAAGGGAATAACAAAGGGTGCCCGCGTCCGCCAGAGTCAGGTTATTGGTTATGTGGGCAGTACAGGACTCTCAACGGGGCCTCATCTCGACTTCAGAATCTGGAGAAACGGTAGTCCTATAAACCCTCTCAAGATGGAGTCGCCACCAGCGAAAAAAATCGAGAAATCGCAGGAAGAGGAGTTCAGAGGTATGATGAAAAATGCAAAAGCGATGATGGACTCTCTGGTTACCATGCAATACATGGATACTCTTATACTCAAATTGGGAAAGAGATAATCTAATGTTATCTTTGCCGTAAATAATAATTTATGGCAGACGAAAAGATCATTTTTTCCATGAACGGTGTTGGTAAGATTCTACCAACCAATAACAAGGCAATATTAAAGGACATTTACCTCTCATTTTTCTATGGAGCCAAGATTGGCATCATAGGTCTTAACGGTTCGGGTAAATCTACACTTTTGAAGATTATAGCGGGAATCGAAACTGCGATTCAGGGAGATGTTGTGTGGGCCCCGGGTTACACTGTTGGATACCTTGAGCAGGAGCCTCATCTGGACGAAAACAAGACAGCTCTTGAGATTGTTCAGGAAGGGGTACAGGAGGTTATGGATCTTATGAAGGCCTACGAAGAGGTAAACGCAAAGTTCGCAGAACCTATGGATGACGATCAGATGAACAAGCTGATAGAACTTCAGGGTGAACTTACAGACAAGATTGAACATGCAAACGGATGGGATATTGATTCAAAGCTTGAAAGAGCTATGGATGCACTTCAATGCCCAGATCCTGATGCTTTGGTGAAAAACTTAAGCGGAGGAGAGCTCAGACGAATTGCACTTTGCAGGCTCCTGCTCAAGGAACCGGATGTGCTTCTTCTGGATGAGCCTACAAACCATCTCGATACAGAGAGTATACAGTGGCTGGAGGCACACCTTCAGCAGTATAAGGGAACCGTAATTGCAGTGACCCACGACAGGTACTTCCTGGACAATGTTGCAGGCTGGATCCTTGAACTCGACAGGGGAGAGGGCATTCCTTACAAGGGCAACTACACATCATGGCTGGACCAGAAGACAATCAGACTGAATCAGGAGGAGAAACAGGAGAGTAAAAGACGTAAGACTCTGGAGAGAGAGCTGGAGTGGGTAAGGATGTCTCCAAAGGCTCGTCAGGCAAAATCGAAGGCTCGTCTTGGTGCTTATGAGAAGATGCTGAACGAGGATGGAAGGGTTAAGGATGAAAAACTTGAAATATTCATACCTAACGGACCACGACTTGGAGACAAGGTGATAGAGGCCGTGGGGGTTACGAAATCCTTTGGCGACAGGGTGCTTTTCGAGGATCTTAACTTCAAGCTTCCTCCTGCAGGAATTGTGGGAATCATTGGCCCTAACGGAGCAGGAAAGACAACACTTTTCAGACTTATCATGGGCCTTGAACATGTAGATGCAGGTTCGTTTGCTGTTGGAGAGACAGTAAGAATTGCTTACATTGACCAGCAACACAAACAGATAGACCCTGACAAAACCGTTTACCAGACAATATCGCAGAATTCTGAATTCGTCAAACTTGGAAACAAGGAGGTAAATGCGCGGGCATATGTTTCCAGATTCAACTTCTCAGGAGCCGATCAGGAGAAGATGTGCGGGATACTTTCCGGTGGTGAGAGGAACCGTCTTCACCTTGCACTTACACTTAAGGACGAAGGAAACGTACTTCTGCTGGATGAGCCTACCAATGACGTGGATGTAAACACAATCCGTGCGCTGGAGGAGGGTCTGGAGAACTTTGCAGGATGTGCCGTAATAATTTCGCACGACAGGTGGTTCCTGGACAGGATTGCAACTCATATACTTGCATTTGAGGGTGATTCCAAGGTATATTTCTTTGAAGGTTCATACAGCGAGTATGAGGAAAACAAAAAACGCAGGATGGGCGACCTTACTCCAAAGAGGTTCAAGTATAAAAAACTTATGGAGTAATTTGTATTTTTTAAAGAAACTTGCAAAATATAAAAATCAAACTACCTTTGCGCAGATTTTTTTAAAAGGGGTAATATCCGTCAA
>CAZREC010000116.1:0-7187 GCA_964599025.1 uncultured Muribaculaceae bacterium
ACCGCTTACTAAAACTTTTATACCTTCAGATCCCATTCTCATGGTCGAAGCCATAGCCATTTTAATGGCACGACGGTAAGATACCCTTCCCTCAACCTGACGGGCAATATTGTTTGCAACAATATTTGCGTCAATTTCAGGACGTTTCACCTCAAAAATGTTGATTTGAACCTCTTTGTTAGAGATCTTCTTCAACTCTTCCTTCAGTTTGTCTACCTCTTGTCCGCCTTTACCAATAATAATTCCCGGACGAGCCGTGTGAATTGTTACAGTTATAAGCTTTAGTGTTCTCTCAATTACAATCTTGGAAAGGCTGGCCTTTGCAAGACGTGCGTTCAAATACTCGCGGATCCTGGCATCTTCCAGAATCTTGCCTGCGTAATCTTTTCCACCGTACCAGTTAGAGTCCCAGCCACGGATAATACCTAGTCGGTTTGCTATAGGATTTGTTTTTTGTCCCATTTTATTGCTCTTCTTTTACGGTTTTACTTTTCTTGCCCAGCACTATGGTTACGTGGTTAGAACGTTTTCTGATTCTAGCTGCGCGACCTTGTGGTGCTGTACGAATACGCTTAAGTGAACGACCTTGTCCAACCATAATGTCCTGGACACATATATTGCCATTTTCCAACTCTTTGCGATCTGCTTCATTCTTTGACTCCCAGTTCGCAATTGCTGAGCGAACAAGTTTCTCCAAACGAATGGATGCCTCCTTTTTGGTATATTTCAAAATATCCAAAGCATGGTTTACTTCAACACCTCTTATGATATCTGCAACTAAACGCATCTTTCTAGGTGAGGTAGGAACATCATTCAGCTTTGCAATAGCTGTCTGCTTCCTTATTTCTTTATGCCTTTCGGCTGCTAATTTTTTTCGAGCTCCCATTATTGTGAGTTTGTTTTACACATTAATTAATTAACGATTACCCGAGTGACCTTTAAAGGTGCGTGTGGGTGCAAATTCACCGAGCTTGTGACCAACCATGTTTTCGGTTACATAAACTGGAATAAACTTGTTTCCATTATGAACAGCAACGGTGTGACCAACAAAGTCTGGTGATATCATACTTGAGCGTGACCAGGTTTTGATTACCTCTTTCTTGCCAGCTTCATTCATGGCAAGTACTCTTTTTTCGAGACTAGCCTCAATGTAAGGCCCTTTTTTTAATGAACGACTCATAATTCTATTCAGTTAATTCCGTTATTTTTTCCTTCTTTCAATGATAAACTTCTTAGTCGTCTTCTTAGGATTACGGGTTTTGTAACCTTTAGCCAATAAGCCTTTTCTTGAGCGTGGGTGACCTCCTGATGCGCGTCCTTCACCACCACCCATTGGGTGATCCACCGGATTCATAACAACACCACGAACTCGTGGCCTGCGACCCATCCAGCGTTTACGTCCGGCTTTACCATCCGACTCTAAGTTGTGATCTGGATTAGATACTGTTCCAATTGTAGCACGGCATGTTACCAACACCATTCTTGTTTCGCCTGAAGGCAATTTAAGAATTGCGTGAGAACCTTCACGTGCTGTTAATTGAGCATATGTTCCTGCACTGCGGGCCATTGCGGCACCTTGTCCCGGACGTAGTTCAATATTATGGATCAGAGTACCTAATGGAATTTCTGATAGAAAAAGAGTGTTCCCTAATTCAGGGGCCACACCTGGGCCGGAAGCGATTTCCTGTCCCACTTTAATTCCGTTAGGAGCTAAAATGTAGCGCTTTTCTCCATCTGTGTAAACAACCAAAGCAATACGAGCACTTCTGTTTGGATCGTATTCAATAGTTTTAACTGTAGCGGTATATTTATCTTTATCGCGTAAAAAATCGATTACGCGGTACATTTGTTTATGACCACCTCCTATATAACGCATTGTCATCTTACCCTGACCATTACGACCACCCGACTTGCGAAGTGGCTGTAGCAGCGATTTCTCTGGTGTAGAGCAAGTAATTTCAGTGAATGCGCTAATAGCTTTATGTCTTGTTCCCGGTGTTGCCGGTTTAAATTTGCGTATTGCCATGGACTTAAATATTACTGTAGAAATCTATCTTATCTTCACTGGCCAGGGTCACAAATGCTTTTTTAAAGTGATTTGAGCGTCCTGACAATAATCCCGCTTTTGTGAAGCGGCTCCTGCGTTTTCCGTTGTAGTTTACTGTATTTACATCCAGTACTTTAACACCGTACATCTCCTCAACCGCTTTCTTGATGTCAATCTTATTGGCATCGCGGTCAACTTCAAAACCGTAACGATTCAACTTTTCGCCCTGAATCGTCATCTTTTCTGTTACTAAAGGCTTAATTAAAATTCTCATCGTTTTACGGTTTAATTACGTCCATATTGTGCCTGCAACAGATCCTGTACTCCGTCAACCATAATAAGACTGGTACAATTAACCAGGTCGTATGTGTTGATTTCGTTAACAGATATAACTTTTACATTCTGCAAGTTGCGTGACGATAAGTAAATATTGTTAGTATTTTCCGGAAGCACAAAAAGAATTTTTCTATCATTAACCTTAAGGCTTTTGAAGATTTTCATAAAATCTTTTGTTTTTGGAGCTTCCATAACAAATGGCTCAACAATTGTAAGTGCCTGTTCCTTAACCTTGTACGACAAAGCAGAGAAACGGGCCAGTTGTTTTAGCTTTTTGTTCAATTTAAAACTGTAGTCGCGTGGTTTTGGACCAAAGATCCTTCCACCTCCAACATATATAGGAGCTTTGATACTACCGTGACGTGCACCACCAGAACCTTTTTGACGGATTACCTTCTTGGTACTGTACGATACTTCCCATCTCTCTTTAGTTTTGCTTGTTCCCTGACGTTGATTAGCAAGATATTGCTTTACATCCAGGTAGATCGCGTGATCATTTGGCTCTATGCCAAAGATTCCGGAATCCAAAGTCACCTTTTTTCCTGACTCGGTTCCATCTATTTTGTAAACTGATAATTCCATAGACGCTTATTCCTCCACGATTACATATGAACCTTTGCAGCCAGGTATCGATCCTTTCACAAGAACAAGATTGCTCTCGGGAATAACCTTAATAACTCTTAGATTCAAGATTTTAACTTGATCGCCACCCATACGGCCGGCCAATTTCTTACCTTTAAATACGCGAGAAGGCCATGAAGAGGCACCCATCGAACCAGGAGCGCGTAGTCTGTTGTGCTGACCATGTGTCGCACCACCTACTCCGGCGAATCCGTGGCGTTTCACAACACCCTGGAATCCTTTTCCTTTAGAAATTCCTGTTACATCTACCCATTCCATCTGATCGTGTATAACGTCAGCGACGGTAATAGTATCACCTAACTGCAGTGTTTGTGCGAAATCATTCGCAAACTCAACTACTTTTCGTTTCGGTGTGGTTTGTGCCTTTTTAAAATGGCCCATTAGGCCTGAGCTGGTGTGTTTTTCTTTTTTCTCGTCATAGGCAAGTTGTACAGCGGCATAACCATCAGTCTCTTCTGTACGAATTTGCGTAACAACACACGGACCAGCCTCAATAACGGTGCATGGGATATTTTTCCCATCGGCACCGAAAACGGATGTCATTCCGATTTTTTTTCCAATTAATCCAGGCATTGGTTGTTAATTTGGTGTTTTTTAATATATTAATAAATTCCGCATAAATTTTGCGGGCTGCAAAGATACAATAAAATCTTGTAAATGCAATAGGTGAATGGAATATATCAACAAGATATCAACCATTCTTCGCGAATTTTTTACTCTTCAAAGGTATGCTGTCGGAGCATATCTGCTACTGATTTTAAGTGAGGAGGGAGTGCAGGTTAGAGGTAATTAGTTTTACTGCTATCGCCAGTAGAATTATTCCGAAAAACTTCCTCATCACATAAATTCCTCCCTTACCTATCTTTCTGGAGATAAGGTCGAGATTATTGAGAACCAGAAAGACTATTACTATATTGAGAAAGAGTGCAATTATTATATTCAGCACATCATACTCTGCCCTTAGTGACAGAAGTGTTGTGAATGATGCTGCTCCTGCTATCAGAGGAAAAACTATAGGAACGATTGTTGCGGAATCAGTCGGTCCGTCATCCTTGAATATCTGTATTCCGAATATCATCTCTATGGCTAGAACCAGCAGGACTAAGGCTCCCGCAACCGCAAATGATGATATGTCTACACCAAACAAACCAAGAAGGGCTTGTCCTAAAAACAGAAAGGCAACAAGTATCGCAAATGAGATGAGTGAGGCATTCACAGGACTGAAGCTTTTTTTCTTCTCCTTCATCCCTATAATGATAGGAACAGAACCCAGTATATCGATAACGGCAAACATGACAATGAATGCACTGAATATCTCTTTTATGTTAAAGTTCATCTGCTGATAATTTTTGCAAAGGTAGAAAAAATAATCTCCGCCGCAGTAAGTGGTATCTCGTTCTATATTTGACAATTAAACTTTGCGAGTTATTTTAAATAAAAACTCGAATTTATCAACTAATTATCAATGTGCTGTATACCACTTACTGCGGCGGAGAAAATTTTTCTTTTGTCTAAAAATTCCTACATTAGTATCATATAAATGTGAGAGAGATGGAGGAGAAAAGAAGCAATCAAACCAAAGGTAAACGTATTCAGGCCGGCAATATTCATGTTACGATTAGAGGAAACAATAGGAATGTGGTATTTTACGATGATCGTGACCGCATTGAATTTCTTGTGAGATGCAACAGAACTGCAAAGCAGTATGATACAAAAATTGTTGCATTTGTGATTATGGATAATCACGTGCACCTGCAAGTAGTAACTGAAAATCTCACTCCATTTATGCGAAGTTTGATACACGGATTTTCATATTGGTATAACATAAAATACGGATTATCAGACAAATTGTTCAGAACCCCATTTATGAGCTACTGTAAATTTTCTGAAAAATGGATTGTTAACAGTATTCTTTATATTCTTAACAATCCGGTTAAAGCATTAATGTGCAAACATCCTGCAGATCATCTGTGGAGTTCATACCACTTTATCTTTCGTTCTAAAAATCCATTGGCTAAATATATCGACGTAGATAATAGTATCATCCGAAACCATTTTAAAAGCTGCAATGATCTGGATAGAATATTATTAGCTAATATTTCATCAATTGACGAACACACTTTTACTGAAACAGACAAGGATATAAAGATATTCTCCTCAAGAAAACGCATTTCGATGCATGATATCCAAAATCACCTCAATAGTGTATTGGCCGGGAGGAACCTATTTCATCTTGAGAGGAGAGAACTGGAACAAATTATAGTATTACTAGGTAGAGAATATGGAGCCACATGCAGACAAATATCTTCCTTAACTCACGAAAATTGGGAATATGTACGTAGGGTTTTAAATTCTCCGCCGCAGTAGATGGTATTTATCTATTTATGAACGAATTACAAAACGCGAAATTCTTAAAACAAAACAAGCTTCTTGAAAAAAACCTCTTAATCATTGGATTAAGAGGCCTTTTTTGTGGTGCTCGGGACGGGAATCGAACCCGTACGAACATTTCTGTTCACAGGATTTTAAGTCCTGCGTGTCTACCTATTCCACCACCCGAGCCCATAGGAACTTTCAAAAAAACCTCTCGTTGCGGAGAGGTTTTGAGAGCGGAAAACGAGACTCGAACTCGCGACCCTAACCTTGGCAAGGTTATGCTCTACCAACTGAGCTATTTCCGCATTTGGGACCACAAAGTTATAACAAAAACATTATGCTCCAAAAAAATTTAGACTACAGTATCAAATTCTTGTAAAAAGCGTACATCATTCTCGAAATAAAGCCTCAGATCCTTTACCTGCCATTTAAGCATGGCTATTCTCTCTACACCCATACCAAAAGCAAAACCCGAATACTCTTTACTGTCTATACCAGACGCTTCAAGAACTGCAGGGTCAACCATACCGCAGCCCATAATTTCGAGCCAGCCGGTCCCTTTGCAGATGTTACAGCCTTTCCCCTTGCAGATATTGCAACTTACATCCACCTCAGCACTTGGCTCGGTGAACGGGAAATACGAGGGACGGAGGCGTATCTCCGTATTCTCGCCGAACATCTCTCTGGCAAAAAGAAGAACAGCCTGCTTAAGATCTGCGAATGAGACCTTCTTGTCTATGTACAAACCCTCAACCTGATGAAATATACAGTGAGCCCTTGCAGAAATCGCTTCGTTTCTGAACACCCGTCCAGGACAAATCACCCTTATAGGAAGTTTCATCTTCTCCATGGCCCTTACCTGAACAGAACTTGTGTGAGTACGAAGCAATATTGGATTTTCACCGGTAGTTATGAAAAATGTATCCTGCATATCTCTTGCCGGATGTTCAGGAGGAAAGTTAAGAGCCCCAAAAACATGCCAGTCGTCTTCAATTTCAGGACCCTCCGCAATGGCATAGCCCAGTTTGTTGAAGATAGAGATAATCTCTGCTCTTGTAACAGATATTGGATGACGTGCCCCAAGCTCCATTTTGTCGCCGGGCTTTGTGAGGTCATACTGGGAATCGGCCGGTTCCATGCTATCTTCAATAACGGCCTTGAGTTCTTCTATCTTAGCTGCAGCCGCTACCTTAAGTTTATTCAACACCTGACCAAGCTCTCTTTTTTGTTCGGGCAGAACATCTCTGAACTCGTCAAAAAGCTGCGTAATACTCCCCTTTTTACCTAGTAATCTTACTCTTATCTCCTCCAGCTCCTGTTCTTTTCTGGCTGCAAGCTGCTCAACTTCTGCCAGCAACTGCTCAATTTTGTCTCTCATTTTTCTAAAATTTGGCTACAAAGGTAATAATTCTTTTATTGCCCTCTCCAATTGAGGGTCCTTAGACTCCAACCTGTCACGGAAGGTGTTCTTTATATATATATCCGGCTTGACCCCTGTGGATTCCAGATCCTTTCCGTCAAGTGAGTAACAGCCCCAGGCAGGTAGTCGTACAGAAGAACCATCTATCAGGCGTACACCTGATGTAAATATTATCCAACGATATGTCTCAGTACCAACCAGCTTCGCCAGAGAAAGTGCTTTAATACCATTGGAAGTAACCTCTGCATCACTCAGGCTCCTTTCGTTTATAAGAACAATAATCGGTTTGTCGCGAGGAGTGACATTAGGATGAGTTGTCGGTTGGCCGGTCCTGTAGCTCCATTTAAAGTGCTGTTTCTGACCAAG
>CAZREC010000117.1:0-7182 GCA_964599025.1 uncultured Muribaculaceae bacterium
GCGCATGCAAACCTAAAATCCTGCCAGATCATTAACCCGTATTTGACGCACAAATCGTAGAAGATATCATCTTCATAAACGCCTCCACCCCAAACTCTTAGCATATTCATATTTGCCTGTGCCGCAGATTTCACAATAAACTCATATTTTTCTGGTGTAACCGAAGGCAGAAATATGTCATTGGGAATTATGTTGGCCCCCTTAGCGAATACGGGCCTTCCATTTACTTCGAACATGAAGCTTTCGCCATCGCCCTCTTTATCTGCTTTTCTGATATGCTTAATTGTTCTTACCCCGATTTTTCGGGAGACGATGTCGGATTGAGTGGTATTCTGCCCAACCTGAACAGAGATATCGTATAGCCTTTGATTCCCAAGGCCATTTGGCCACCATAATTCCGGATTTTTTATACTGAATGCCATCTGAACCTTGTTATACCCGTTTTTCAGGATTTTTTTTACCGAAGCGGCTCTCTTTCCGTTTACAGTTACAGTACAGAGGTACTCTCCTGAGGTTGTTGACTGAACTTCTGCCTCAGCCAGAAAATCTGCCCGGCTTTCCTGTATGCTTTTCTGTTTTACAAACAGGTCAGTTATCCGGATATTGTCCCACGCAACAATTTTTACCGGTCTCCAGATACCTGATGTGACAAGCCGCGGCCCCCAGTCCCATCCAAAATGATATCCCGCCTTACGTACAAAAATACTGACCTGTTTGTTGCCCAAGCCACCGTTTTCCGACTGATCATTTGAGGCTGGAAGCGGATATCCCAGTTTTTCAAGTTTCTCCAGACCAATGTTAACAGGTGACTTTAATAAAACCACAAGTTCATTTTCACCGGATAATGCAATTTTCTTTATATCCGCTTCCCATGTGCGGAACATATTGTCGGCTTGCAGGATTCTCTTTCCATTCAACCATACATCTGCGTAAGTGTCAAGCCCTTCAAATCTCAGTATAATATTGTTTTTTGAAAAACTATCCTTGTCAATAAACAAGGTTGTCCGGTATTCCCAATCATTCTTGTCTATCCACTGCAGATCCTTTTCGTTAAGTCTGTAATAGGGGTCGCCGATTAGTCCGGCTGCAAGCAAATCGGTATGGACCGTTCCCGGTACTGTAGCTTTTATCCATTTATTTTCTCCGGCTTTTCTGAATTGCCATTTATTCTCAGGATCTGTATCTATAATAATCTCGTCAATGAAAATATGAGCCTTTTCCCCGGCGCTCTCATGCCAGTCAGGTATCACGCCAAGATTTTTTGCGTAAACCTTTACATATCTGGCTTTGAGTGAAAGCCCCTCTTTTACAAGGTTGCGGATCTTAATTTCCAGCTCTCTGGTATCTATATCATTATCAACCCTGCAGGCAGTTACGAAGTTTAATCCGTCGGAGGAGACTGCAAACTCTACATATTGAGGTATCCAAATCCATGATCTTGCATCCTGCAGGAAGCCGGCACCAAGTCTGGAGATATTTTTTATTGACCCCAAATCTACAATTGCTTCAAAATCTGTATCCTGATAACCTTGCCATCCACCAAGCCTGAAGTTGGGTTCACCCCGGACTCCATCTAAAAGACCTTCGTCGCCACCTGCTGTGTATTGGGGATTGTATTTTGTGAGTATTTTTATTTTTCTCTCACTGTCAATCTTATTCAGAACAGCAGTTATAACCGGACTACGTTCTCCTTTGTCATTTTCTGAATATGCATTAATTGTTGAGGAAGTCTTAACAGTAAGAGGTTGAGAATACTTCTGAAAACCAGGTTTACCGCTCTCCTCTGTTCTGTACCAGACAGAATTGTCTGATGAGCCTGTTTTTATACCGACTTTTATTGAATCCTTGAAGATATTACCATCCATTTCAAACCATGGATTTGTCACAATTGGGTACTCATCAATTGATGACCTTGGTCTGTCAGATTGTGATGTTCCAAATGAATAATCAGGAACAGGAGCCATTCTTAAATCAATTGTGCTGCCGGTTATTATGTCATTATGAGTGATATATGATTTTTTATAATCCTTCCCGTTAAGCAAGGCAGTTTTTATATAAATGTTCTTGTTATCAGATGATGGTGATTTAATAGTGAATTTTTTTCCGTTTTCAATGTTGATGATTACTTTAGAAAAGAGAGGTGAACCCAAAGCGTATATATTATCTCCCGGAGTCACAGGGTAGAAGCCGATTGCACTTAATACATACCAGGCAGACATCTGTCCGCAGTCATCGTTTCCGCATAAACCGTCAGGAGCGGTACTATAAAGGGTTCCCATTATTTTTCTTACAATCTCCTGTGTCTTCCATGGTTTTCCTGCATAGTTATAGAGATAGGCCGTATGGTGACTTGGCTCATTTCCATGCGCATACTGGCCTATAAGACCGGTAATGTCCGATTGCGTCCTTCCTGTGGTTTTTGCAGGGGCAGAGAACAATTCATCAAGTTTTGCTGAATAAGCGTCATCTCCTCCCAGCATTTTAATATGGGTCGCTATATCTTGAGGAACATAAAAGCTGTATTGCCATGAGTTTGCCTCTACAAAGTGAAAATTGACCTCTGTTGGATTAAACGGAGTCAGCCAGCTCCCTTTAATTTTTGGTCGCATGAACCCTGTAGAGGGGTCAAAGACATTTTTATAGTACTGTGCCCTCTGCAGATACTTTTTATAAAGGTCCATGTTTTCCAGTTGCTTTGCTACTTGTGCAATGCACCAGTCGTCATAAGCATATTCCAGTGTCTTTGAGACAGACTCATGCTCCATTTCTGCAGGAATGAATCCATTTTTTATATAGATGTCTATTCCGTACTCATTTCTGTTTGAACTGCTTACCATGGCATTGAGAGCCTCTGTTGCATCGAATCCACCAATACTCTTTTTCATTGCGTCAGCAATTACAGGTATTGAATGGTAGCCAATCATGCAATTTGTCTCGTTACCAGCTAGTTCCCATATAGGTAGCTTGCCTGCCTGCTTGTATATGGCAAGGAATGATTTTATAAAGTCGGTGGTTCGTTTTTGTTCGATAATTGTAAAGAGAGGGTGAAGTGCCCTGTAAGTGTCCCATAATGAGAAGACTGTGTACTGATCATACCCCTCTGCCTTGTGTATTTTCCTGTCCATTCCCCGATATTCGCCGTTTACATCGGAGTAAAGGTTCGGGGCCATTGCAGTATGATAAAGAGCAGTGTAGAATATTCGTATATCTTCTATATTCGTTGTTTCAACATCAATTTTCCCAAGATAGCTGTTCCATGCTTTTTCTGTGTTTGTAAGTAAATTGCTGAACTCCCAACCTTTGATCTCTGCCATAAGGTTTAATTTTGCATTATCTTCAGAGACAGATGATATACCCGTCCGTACTGTCAGTCTGTTTTCCTTGTTATCTGTAAATGTGAGGAGAGTCTTGCTATTACTAAGAATACCGGGCTTTTGAAATGGTTCAGAGAATTCGATGTAGAAGTACACTATCTGATCCTGTGCCCACGATTTTGACCTTCTGTAGCCTCTTATTGTGTGATTGTCTACTATTTCTATTCTGGAGCCCAGAACTTCATCTCTGTGAGTCAGATCAATTACAATCTGTTTTTCAGAGCCTTTTTTGAAAGTGTAGCGATGCATACCGACTCTTTTCCCTGCAGTAAGCTGTACCAGAACTTCCGGCTTGTCAAGGAAAACCTCATAGTACCCGGGAGAGGCCTTCTCTCTGGCATGACTGAATGATGATTTATATAACTCTTTGTCAACATCCGGATGATTGTATCCTGATACTGGCATAAGCAGAATATCGCAATAATCGGGTATTCCGGTCCCGCTAAGATGAGTGTGACTGAATCCATAAATGGTCGAATCTGAATAATGGTAACCGGAACAACCATCCCAGCCTGTTAGTCTTGTATCGGGACTCAATTGGACCATTCCGAAAGGGTAGGTGGCACCGGGGAATGTATGCCCATGGAAATCTGTGCCTACGAATGGGTTTACGTATTGATTATTACTCGATTGCTGAGCAGAAGATGAAATCAGTGATAATAACATCAGCAGAGATAAAAGTATAGGTCTCATTTGTTAAAATTATTTAGAATTCGATTTTTATGGTACCCACAGGAACAAGTCCTATGCTTCTTGAATATGATTCGACAATATTGCCTGACTGATATGTGAATTTTTTCCTTACTATATTTTTTCTGTTTGTAACATTTTGTATGTCAATCATAAAGATCCATGCGTTGTTTGCTTTATTAAGGCGATAGCTAAAACCAAGATCTATTCTCATGTATGGGGGAAGATGACTGCCATAAGTATCTGATGTTTTGTAAACTATTCTTTTTCTGGCTATTGTCAGCCTTTCATCTACAGGTGTGTATCTGAAACCTCCTCTGTCCAGAGCCTTTATATTGAAACCTATCAGATTCTGACGTTTATGTCCGATTACAAACTCTTTACCTCCGGTGGCATTAAAGATATAACCATTGTTGTAGTAGGTGTTATACCAGTTTCCGTCTGCTGCCTTGTACCTTGAGTCAAATAATGAAGCTGCAAGAAGAAAATAGTAATTATGCGTGAAATCTTTCTCGATTGTCAGCTCAACACCGTAATTCAATCCATTCCCATTGTTGTCAAGAATCATATCCGGCAAACCGTATGATGAATTCAGGATTGAGTACTGACTGAGTTTATTTAATGCAACCGGTACATCATAGAGAGATTGCAGGTACGCTTCAAAGCCCATGTTCAGATCTGGACCAAACTGAACATTGTGACTGGCCGTTAAATGTATAGCCTTTATTGTCCTTAGATTGCTGTTCTTTTCATTTCTCGTGTTTCCTGTTTTTATTCTGTAGCTATATATGGAGAGTGGCTCAAGTCTTGAATGGAAACCTGCTCCCAGATTAACTGTCTGACCTTTATTAAGGTGAAAAACAAATCCTATACGAGGTTCCCAGACTAATTCGTTTGTGATTCCTGAATGGAAAAGGTGCAATCCGGTATTAATCTCTACCGTTACAGATGGCTTGAATTTCCACTGAAAGTAATAACTGTTGTACCATCCGCTGTTGCTTGCATTTATAAGTGTGTCATACTGTATACCGGAAAGAAGTCTTCTGGCGTACATATTGCCGTTTATCGAATTGTGATTAAAACCAACCCTCAGACTGATTGCCGAATTGAATTTATGGTTCATCTGTGATGATATCCTGAGTGCCGGATATTTGAAAGAATCCTCGTAATATAGAGTCTTTTGCATCGACGTGTCTGTTGTATAGTTGTCAGATACGTTCTGTTCGTATGTGTAACCAATGGTTGTCCTGATGTATGTCCTGGAATCGGGTAAGACAAGCAAATGCTTTATACCTGCAACTGCCATAAACTGCTCTTCCTTGTACTCGTCTTTGTCGCCACCGCTTTTAATCTCAGCAGCATCGGCAGAGGCAAGATCGCCTACAAGACTGGAACCTCCAATGCTGAAAAAGTCGAAAGTGCCAAATTTCTTTGTTTTGATGCTTGTTTTAAATGCCCAGTCCATAGAACGGGGAGTTATACCGACATCCTCTATATCAATAACTCCATATTTGCTGAGAAAACTAAAGTTTGCATATCTGAAATTACCAAAGTATGAACTGCCAGAAATTTTACTCAACGGGCCCTCTGCTGAGACCTCTGCACCTACAACGCTGACACCCAGTGAGTATTCTCTTTTTGATGAACTGCCGCTTCTTAAATTGAGGTCCATTACCCCTGAATATGCATTTCCGTATTCTGCAGGAAAGGCGGCCGTGTAGAAATCAAATCCAGAGAGGGAATTTGTTGTGATTGAAGAAAAAGCACCGCTTGAAGCCCCTTGTCCGGCCGAAAGATGATTTGGATTAGGTATCTCTATGCCTTCAAGTCGCCAAAGAAGTCCGGCAGGAGAATTTCCTCTTATAATTATCTCATTGCTGCCGTCGTCATTTCCTGCAGAAACGCCGGGCATATTAGTAACCATCCTCAAAGGGTCGTAGTAACCACCGGCATACCGGGCAGCATCCTGACTACGGAGCCTTCTTACACTTACAGAAGCCATAGAGTTGATGGTTCGCCGGGATTCTGCATTCACTACTACCTGTGAAATCTGTTGTCTCGATTCTGTGAGTTCAGCCGTAACAAAAACCTCCTTGCCTGTACTTACAAGGATGTCTTTTATTATACGTGTATTATATCCAAGATAGGAGACCCTGAGGGTATGTCTGCCGGGAGGAAGCTTTAATGAAAACCTGCCTGCTGAGTCGGTAGTTACCAGACCTGCTTCGGGAAAGGTTTCAACAACAATATCTGCTCCCTGTAACGGAGAACGACTTTCAGAATCAATCACCAAACCTGAAAGCTTTTTATTAAAAGTTTGTCCGTAAGCCGTTCCGAAAATGGAAAACAAAATCAGAATCACACATCCGCAACTCAGTTTGAGAATGTTTAACTGGGTTGATATATGTGACTCTCTGTTCACCTGACTATTCCCTTGTTCTTGCGTCCATCAATGTAAATGTACAAAGGATCTTTGAATTTTACATGGCGCAGATATTTGCTCTCATGAACGGCATCCATTGAATTCAGACGCTCTATATCGAATTTACCATCACCCATAAATGGATTTATTGTAAGGTATCCGATTCCGAATGAGGTGAGGTTTTGAAAAAAGTGAGTTCCTTCACTTGGCTCCACACGGAAATTTTTTAGTCCGCATTCCACAATTACCTTTGCCTCTGATATATGCGGCCACTTGATAGGAATGCCAAGCCATGAATCACTTGAACCCCAACGTCCTGGGCCGATAAGAACATAATGTTTATGCGTCTCTTTCTTGGAGGCATTCAATGTATTATCTCCCCCGGCAATCCCGAGGGTATGGGCCCTGCCAAAGTTCTCCCCCTTTACAAATATGTTACCTGTAATACCATCTTTACTGCCTGCCCCTAAGGCCTTTGGAGCTAAAAGGATAAGGTCTTCCTTGTCTATGTTTTCCAGTTCAGAGATTTGTTGTCCAGACTGTCGGTAATAGGTCGTATCTGGAGAAAGCTGAATACTTTATCCTGTCCTTCTGGAACATCCATGTTTACAGCAAATTCCAGTTCAACGGCAGAACGCATCTCCTGCTGGCTTATCTCAAGCATATCACTTATGATTTTTGCCAGAGGCATTGTAT
>CAZREC010000118.1:0-7088 GCA_964599025.1 uncultured Muribaculaceae bacterium
AATAATGATTAATAACCGGGATTTTGTTCCAGGAAAGGATTCTTATTCAGTTCACTCTCAGGAATCGGGTAAAGCAAATCGTCAGAAGTGAATCCTGGTTTGATTGCACTCAATACCGCCACAGCCTTGCCGGTACGCTTAAGATCGAACCAGCGGTGTCCCCATTCGGTGAAGAATTCCACTCTTCTCTCCTGCATAATGGCATCCAGGAGAGCCGTTTTACTTATACCCGGATTGGTATTAGCTATCAGTGGCAAGCCGGCTCTTGCACGAATGACATCCACATCGGCAATTGCCAGAGCAAGCTTATTCTGATGTGCCCTTGCTTCGGCCCTAATCAAGTATTGTTCTGCCAGGCGAAGTACAGTGGTGTTCTCATTTCTTGAATCATCTGGAATTGTAATATCTGCGTCGGAACGGGCACGATACTTATAAGGCTCCATGAATGCTTTTCTATTTAGTATTACCCAGGCAGTTTTACGGGCGTCTCCGTTTTCAAAAGCACCTGGTAAAGCAGAGGTTCCCACGAAATCATCACTAAGTGACATATAGCCCAGAGCAGTACTCAGATTGCTATAAGAATCATAAAAATGTTCGCCTTCATCAGTATAATACTCATTGTCAGAATTCGGTATCTGCCAGATGGCCTCCTTATTTCCAGACAGTGTGATGCCGGATAACGCCACAAGTGCATAATCAGTCGTATTGCCCAGTACTGTTGTTGCTGTATTTTCTGCTTCCGCCCATTTGCCATGGTAGAGGTAAACTCTTGCAAGTAGTGCTGAAGCTACAGCTTTATTAGCCCGGTACCTTCCGGATGTCGGATAAGCGGCCGGCAGTAGTGATACAGCTTCCTCCAGATCGGCTTCAAGCTGCTGATAAACCTCATCTACCGGTGTGCGTGTAATTTTTGCATTTACAAGGTAATCGGTAGTCGTTACCAACGGCACATCGCCAAAAAAGTTCACTAAGTAAAAGTGAAGGAAAGTGCGCAAAAACAGTGCCTCTCCTCTAAATTGGGCTTTTGCTGTTTCACTTAATGTACTGGAAGCAGCGATACTTTCTATCACATCATTCGCCCGGTATATAGTTGTATAGGCATATGTCCAGTACTGACTGACGTAACTGTTATCTGCCACCAGGCTGTTTTCTTGAAACGCACTTATAGAAGGCTCTGTATAGTTGAAAGTTAACTCATCTGCTGATAAGCCTGTCCTCCACGCAGTTTGGAATCCGGTACAATAGTAAGGATTCAAAAAGGGACTGTATATCCCCCTTACTGCAGCCTGAGCTGTAGCGTCATCGGTAAAAACCTGGGATTTTAAGAGATAGGCTGGTGGTGTATCCACCTCAATTAACTTTTCACAGGAAATTGTAAACATTAACAAAGGGAATAACAGGAGCGATTTAATGCAGCCCTTTAACCTGATTATATATGAAACTTTTATATAATTTTTCATCTTAGTGCTTTTTTAAAGTTAAAATTTAAGTTGAAGGCCGGCTGTGATAATAGTTAACAGAGGAGTGCCTAGTGTCTCAACATCCAAAACATAGCGATTATATTTTGAGATTGTAAATAGGTTCTGACCCTGTAAAAAAACTTTCACCACCTTGGCACTAACTTTCCGGGCCATGACTTGTGGCAGTGTGTAGGAGATTGAAAGGGTTTGCAGTTTGATAAAAGAGGCATCGGTCATAGCATCGGAACCCATGTAATTGCTCGACAAAGTTGTTCCAGGGCTTGTTTGAGAAAACCGCTGTACATCTGTAATGTCTCCCGGCTTTTGCCAACGCTCATTCCACACCCATAGCGGTACGTTATTATTACTGGAACCGGCAGTATAAACTGGTTTGTATCTTGCAACCTGTTGCTTGAACCGGAGCAGGAAAGAGAGTTCAAAACCTTTATAAACCAAATTATTAGTCAGGCCTCCATAAAACTTACTGTCTCTGCAGTATGAAAACTGCTGATCATTACTGTTAATAACTCCGTTATTATCCACATCTAAAAATGTATATAGCCCAGTTTGCGGATCAACTCCTGTCCAGATATAGGTACGCTGGATGGAGAGAGGTTCTCCCACTTTGTATATAGTTGCATAGGGAGATTCTTCAATACCGGGGAAGGATACAAGTTTGTTACGGGGAAGTGAGAGGTTTGCAGAAAGATTCCATTGCAGATGTTCTGAGCGGATCACATCTCCCCTTAACAGGATTTCCCACCCGGAATTTTCTATGGTAGCTTCAAAGTTCTTAAGGACAGATGTGAAACCGGTGGTAGCAGGCAAGGTATAATTTACCAATTGGTTGGAGGAACGGTTACGGTACCAGCTAACCTCCAAACCAAGCCTGCTATGTAAAAAGTTTGATTCAAGAGCTATCTCCAGCTTATTAGTCTCCTCCCATTTGAAATCCGGATTGAAAAGCATGTTAGCATAAAGACTTAAAGAACCTTCGTAAGCGAGGGAGGAATTTGCCATTTTATAGAGGTCATAGAACTGGTAATCACCTATCATGTCATTTCCTGTCACTCCATAGCTTGCCCTTAGTTTACCGAAACTCATGAAAGGTAAGGCTTTGTTTATCCATGGTTCACTTGAGAAGATCCATGCTCCACCGATGGCGCCGAAATTTCCGAAACGGTTCTCAGGACCAAAACGGGAGGAACCTTCACGGCGCCCTGTAAGGTTGAGCAGATAGCGTTCCTTGTAGTTGTAACCAATACGAGCAAAGACAGAATTGTATTTATAATTGGAGTAGTTAGAGGTGACTGCAATCGCGCCCGCAGCATCAATTGAATTTAATAAGGCATCAGAGGTATATTTTGTGCCTTGTAAATACTGATAATCGTTAATGTTCCCTTGGTAAGAAAAACCTGCCACAATATCAAGAGAATGCTTTCCTAATGTTTTGACATAGCTCAACTGCGGCTCTATCAGAAGTGACTGGCGATGGTTGGTACTGAAGTCGGCACTTGGTGTTACATATTTTCTTGTAACAGGTGGATAAACAGTGGTCGGATGTTTGTACTTAGTATCTCCGTTCATATCGGTGTATCCCAGATTAATTTTTACCCTTAATCCCTGAAATAGTAAATAAGAGAGGTTGGCACTAACAGTAAGGTTTCGGTTGTTTGATATGGCAGGGTTGGCAAAAGAGGCCATCGGATTAGTCCAGGTGGCATTTCCAGCACTGTTTATTGCCCAGTTTATCTCTCCGTTTTCCAGATATAGAGGTGGAGCATTGGGTGCCAGGCTTGTTGCATAATTCATAGGACCAACACCTGACTTATTTTGGTCTACGCCGTAGTTAATGGCAACACCTGCTGTGAACTTTCCATTATCAGAAGTGTGGTTCAGATTCATGTTACCCCCTATACGGCTATATCCATGACCATCATAGATCATCCCTTCTCTATGATAACTCCCCCCAAGACGAAATGTGGTGTTAGAGTTGCCTCCGGTGACATTCAACTGAAGATCGGTAATATCGGCCGTTCCACCTAACAACTCTTTCTGCCAGTTTGTGTACCGGGTTGTGTCCCACATCCCGTTAATCTCTGCATGGGAGGTAGAAGTAGGGCTTATTGTTTTTCCATCGTTCTTCAAAGCCTCACGCCTCATAGCCAGGTACTGCTGAGTATTAAGCAAATCCAATCTACGAGTGATATTGCCTGCTCCCTGGTAGAAGTTAATATCAAGATCAGTCTTTCCTGACTGACCTTTTTTGGTAGTGATCAGTATCACACCGTTTGAACCCCTTGAACCGTAAATGGCTGTTGCGTCAGCATCTTTCAACACCTCTATGCTCTGTATGTTCTCCATGTTGATAGTACTCAGTGGATCCAGTCTCCCTCCAAAGCGTTGTTGGCTGTAACTTGAGAGGTTGAGAGATTCTGAACTGACAGGTATTCCGTCAATAATGTAAAGTGGGAGGTTGCCATCTATTCCTGTACTTCCAGGAATGGATTTGCCAAGATCTGTGGTACGCAGGCTGTTATGACCTCTTATTCTGATTGTGGGTGCAACACCTGGGCCGACAGTGGAAGAGATCTCCAATCCGGCCACCCTTCCTTGTAAAGCCATCAACGGACTTGCAACAGGAATATTGGCTATCTCTTTTGCCGTAACCTTGGCGATGTTTCCAGTTTTGGTTTTATCTGTGACAGTGTAGTAACCGGCATTGACTGTAACCGCTTGAAGTTCGGCAGCATTTTCTTCGATAACAAGATCAATCACACTCCTTGTGCCAACAGCTATCTCTTGTTTATTATATCCGATACAGGTAAAGACAAGGATACTGTTATCCCATCCATTTATTGCGTATCTACCGTCTGTATCTGTGCTGGTACCTTTTTTTGTCCCTTTTATCAATATATTCACACCGGGGACAGGTAATCCTTTTAAATCTTTAACGGTACCCGTGACTTTTCTTTCAATCTGATCTTGATCACCTATATCAAATGAAATATTTTCAAGACGATCATTTTCCCGTTTTTTGAACTGTGTAAGTATAATATAATCTTCATCTTCTGCATAGCAGATATTTCTTGGTTTCAGGATTTCATCCAAAACCTTTTCCAGCTCTTTCTTTTTTGCATCAACAGTGATTTTGTCTTCCATGTTGACAATGCTCCCGCTGTACGCAAATTTTACAGCCGCCTGTTGTTCTATTCTGGAAAGAACCTCTTTAAGTGAAATGTCATTACATTTAATAGTAACCCCCCTGTTTAGCATACCCTGTCCATAGGAATCATGGGCAGATACCACGCTGCAGAATATCAGCGTAATAGCTATTTGTATCAGGGAGACGCGCATGATTGTAGTAATTAAATAAGAACTTTTGCAGTTTCTTCGGACACCTTTTTCTGAAAAATTTTGCATAATTTTGTAAGGTTTAATTGTTAGAATTTTTTAAGAGAGATGAAACAATTAGACTCGGCGGGGGTGTTGGTAGCACCCCTGCTTTTTTGTCCTTCTTTTTGAGGTTTAAGTATCAGGTATACTCTTCATAAATTTTAGTTTTCTTAATTTAACATTTGGTTGCACTCAGCCATTAATGGCTCTGTTTTTTATCATTAGTTATAAAAATTACTTTGTTATTGTCAATTTTATATTCGATAGAGAGAACTTTGGAAATAATATCCAGCGTTTTAATCAGAGACTGGCTTGTAAAATCGGCAGTTAAAAGACAATCAGAGAGTGTTTCATCTTCAAGTTTTATAACAACATCAAATTTGCCCTCTATCCTGTTGATAATCTCATCCATTCTGGTATCATTAAACTTCATGTCGTATTCGGTCCCTTTAATTATCTCTGATTTAACCGGTTCTATAACAGCCTTGCTTTCCATGGCCAGCTCTTTACTGGAAATATTATAGAGTGCCTTCTCCTCAGGCATAAGCACTAATCCCTTTTTGTTATTAACAGAAGTTACTGAAACCTTACCCGTCAGCACAACTACCTCAATGTTTTCACCGGAAGCATCGATGTTGAAGCTGGTTCCCAGGACAGTAGTAGTCAGCTCACCTGAATGCACGACGAAAGGGCGGGAGGGATCCTTCTCAATTTCAAAAAGGGCCCTTCCGGTAAGATTCACAATCCGCTCCCCTCTCTTTTTAAAATTCTTAGGGTATTTAAGTTTACTGTCTGGTTTAAGCCAGATAATACTGCCGTCCGCCAGTATCACCTTCCTGATTTCCGTTCCGGAAGCAATTTCTGTGATAGCATATTTTTTTATTTCTGTGTATTCATAATATTTGAATGCTCCATAACCTAAAACAGCTATAAGTAAAATTGAGGCCGCTACTTTAATTGCAGATGGTATAAAATACCTCTTTCTATTTCGAACACTGATTCCTGCCCTTTTATAAACTGACTCACGGAGAGAAGTTTTAACTTTAAGTTTTTCATTATCATCGCTAAAAGGGTTGTCTTCTTTGTAATTGGGAGAATCAAGCCAATTATCTATGAGCCTCTTTTCTGCGGTTGAACACTGCCCTTTTTCATAACGCGACAGCAGCTCTTTAAATTCGGATTCAGTCATTGTTTTGTATATTTTATGTTGTGTTCATATAAGAAGTATCATGACATAGCAAATACACCCATTCCAAATTGTAAATTTTTATATAATTTTGATTAAACATTCTTTTTTATCAGATATTTTATTGACCATAATGACAAAGAGCTATGCCTCTTGCTGGAGAAAGGGAGAGAGGATGCCTTTAGCGAGATATACGAACGTTATTGGGAAAAGCTCTATGTATATGTCTTTACCAGGACACATTCTGCCGATGTTGCATTTGAAATAACGCAGGATGTATTTGTATCACTATGGCAAAGGAGAGGGGAGGTTGTTTTTCACTCATCTTTGTCGGGTTATCTCTTTGCATCTGTCCGTTACAGAATTATACGACATATAAAAAGCAGCAGAATAAGAGAAGATTACTGCAGAGATTTCACATTATACAGCCAGTCTCTAAGCGATAACTCAAATGAAGAGAAGGTGAATTTGCACCAACTCGAAGAGGCAATCGAAAAAAGTTTAGGAGAGTTGCCTAAAAGATGCCAGGAGATCTTTCGTATGAGCAGGTATCAGAATATGTCAATAAAAGAGATTGCGGAGAAATTGAATATATCTCATAAAACCATAGAAAATCAACTCACGATAGCATTAAAACATCTTCGTAAATCACTTGGCGAATTTATGCTTTTAGCCCTTTTTCTAATATCCTGAGAAGATCGGATCAAATGGGAAAGTAGGTGGAGACATCTCTTTTTGTTGGATGTGGTGCTATAACCTACAGGGGTTGGCTCTGGCAAAGATATTAGCAGATGTCAGACAATCAGTTAATTGTGTATGTGTCAGATTTTCAGGCTATTTCGTAAATATTTGTAAATCATGAATGTGCTAATCCCTCTGGCAGAATCTCTGCCAGAGGGATTAGCAGTTCATTGAAAATGAAAGATATGCATATTGGTCTACTAGTCAATTATTTACTAGTCGCTTTGCCAAAGGAGTTAGTATAACTCCGCTAAAGTTTCCCACATGGTTAAGTACAACATTATCAGTATGTAAGTAGGAGTTTA
>CAZREC010000119.1:0-6986 GCA_964599025.1 uncultured Muribaculaceae bacterium
AGGCAGATCTTTTTCAGGCAATGGAAAGCAGGCAGGAAGACGAAAACGAATCACTCATTAAAGAGTCTTTAGTACTTCTGCCGCTATATCACAAACTACTGGCCGAACTAAAAGAATCCTCACTGCTGGAACTTTACAATACTATTGAGATGCCATTGATATATGTTCTTGCAGATATGGAGCATGAGGGGGTAAAGATTGACAGGGAAAAACTTAATGAATACAGTCGTACACTCACATCGGAACTTGCAGAGATTGAGGATTCCATAAGAGAGATGGCAGACGAGCCCACTCTAAATGTGTCATCTCCAAAACAGCTCGGTGTTATTTTATACGAAAAGCTAAACCTGGCAGCAAAGGCAAAAACCACATCAAAGAAAAATTATTCAACCGACGAAGAGACACTTTCTGAACTGGCAGACTGTCATCCAATTATTGCTAAGATACTAGAATACAGAAACATTAAAAAACTTCTCTCAACTTATATCGATCCTCTGCCCTATCTCATCTCACCAACCACTGGAAAAATTCATACCACATATAATCAATCTCTTACATCCACCGGCCGGTTAAGTTCCGTTAAACCTAACCTTCAGAATATCCCCATAAGGACAGAGAGAGGCAGAGAGATAAGAAAGGCATTCATACCTTCTGATCCAAACGGCTGTATAATGTCGTCAGATTATTCCCAGATTGAGCTCAGACTCATGGCACACATGAGCGAAGACAAGGATTTTATAGAGGCTTTCAGGGCGGGTAAGGACATTCACGCAGCAACTGCATCAAAAATATTTGGCATACCGGAGGATCAACTTACAAAAGAGCAGCGAAACAGGGCCAAAGTAGCAAACTTCGGCATCATCTACGGGATCTCATCATTCGGTTTATCTCAGAGGCTGCACATTTCAAGGGCCGAATCCAAAAAGCTTATCGAAGACTATTTCAACAGCTACCCTCAGGTTAAGGAGTATATTTCAGGTATGATAGAGTACGCCAAAAAAGAGGGTTATGTAAAAACACTGTACGGAAGAAAGAGATTTCTGCCAGATATTTCGTCGAGGAACCAGGTAGTGAGGGGACTGGCAGAGAGAAATGCCGTAAATGCGCCAATACAGGGCAGTGCAGCAGATATTATAAAGGTGGCCATGATAAAGGTTTACAACCGGTTAAAGAAGGAGGGATTAAAGAGCAAGATGGTACTTCAGGTACACGACGAACTTGTGTTTGATGTTGTACCTGACGAATTAGACGTTGTCAGCAAGGTTGTGAAAGAGGAGATGGAGGCAGTTATAAGTCTGTCCGTTCCTCTCACAGTTGAGTGTGAATCGGGATCCAACTGGCTCGCGGCGCACTGATTTTAATGTGATATTAAGGTAAAATGACCCATAACGAGGAAAACCTACTTATAAAAGAGGCCCTGGAAAATAATCAGGCTGCATGTTCGAGACTGGTAGAAAAATACAGGGAACCGGTGCGTACATTTATACTGGGAATAATTCCCCAGGCTCAGGATGCTGAGGATATCTGTCAGGAGACCTTTGACAAGGCATTCAGACATCTGGCGATGTACAACTCAAGATGGGCATTCTCAACATGGTTGTTTACAATAGCTCAAAACACATCACTTGATTACTACCGCAAAAAAAGGAGCTCTCCTCCCCCTTTTAACAATCTGGATTCTCTCGATGGCGATTCTGGTGTAATAGATCTCGCTCAAAGTCCGGAAGAGAACCTTATAACAAACCAGACTGTTGACGAACTAATTAATGCCATAAAGGCCCTCGATCCTAAATACCGAAAGGTTGCAGAACTCCGGTTTATCCAGGAATTTGCCTATGAGGAGATAGCCAGAGAGTTATCCCTTCCTCTTAATACTGTCAAAACACGAATAAACAGAGCAAAAAAATTACTAAACCATATATGCAAGAGCTAATCTATTCATACTTTCCGGAATTGTCGGCAAATCAAAAACATCAGATTGCTCAACTTTATCCTCTCTATCTTGACTGGAACTCAAAAATAAATGTAATATCACGCAAGGATATTGACAATCTGTATCTGCACCATGTCCTTCACTCTCTTGCAATTGCCAGGTTCATCCAGATTCCTGACGGGGCAAGGGTGTTAGATGTGGGTACCGGCGGTGGGTTTCCCGGAATACCATTGGCAATATTCTTTCCGGAGGTATCTTTCTTCCTGTGCGATTCTATAATGAAAAAAATAAAGGTAGTGAAGGAGGTATCTGCTTCATTGAACCTATCCAATATACAGGCAGAACAGATACGGGCAGAGGATATCAAGGGAAAATTTGACTTTGTGGTATCAAGAGCTGTAACAGATATCGGCACTTTTCTCCCGTGGGTATGGAACATACTGGAAAAGGGAGAAATGGGAGGAGTTGGCAGAGGAGTGTTATATCTAAAAGGGGGCGATCTTATAGAGGAGATTTCCGAAATTCAGAAGAGATTCAATATTCCTGCGGGAAAAATTTCAAAAATTGAAATCCGCAGATGGTTCAAAGAGCCGTTTTTCGATGAAAAAAGCATATTATATATTAAACGTTAGCATAAATATTTGCGATTAAAAACATTTTATTTATCTTTGCACTCCCTTTTGCAGAATAAATAAATTAGAAAAAGATATCATGAAACGCACATTTCAACCATCACAACGCAAGCGTCGCAACAAACATGGCTTCCGTGAGCGTATGTCAACTCCTAACGGACGTCGCGTACTGGCTGCCCGCCGCCGTCGTGGACGCAAGAAACTTACAGTATCATCAGAAGATCTTTTCTAGACCGAGATATACTTTTAACTTACAAAGACGCCCTGAGCGTCTTTTTTGTTATATTTGAAAGTCAAAATAATAAAAATCCCTGATGAAGAACCGAATTGACCTTGACGCCGCATTAAAGCTTTATGACAGTTTTGACATGAATGCTCTCTCTGCATTAGCTTCAGAGATAAGGCAACGTTATAATGGCAACAATGTGTACTATAACAGGAATTTTCATGTCGAACCAAGTAATATTTGCCGTCACAGATGCAAATTCTGCTCATATCGCCGGGACAATCCTCTTCAGCCCGGTGCCTGGTCAATGAGCCTGGAAGAGATAAGGGACTATTGCAGGGAAAAATATACTGAAGGCATGACAGAGGTTCATGTTGTAGGCAGCGTTCACCCCGACAAAGACCTTGACTACTATGTTTCAGTAATAGAGACAATCAGAAAAGAGGTGAAACCGGAGGTTACGATAAAAGCCTATTCTGCAGTTGAGATTGACGATATGGCAAAATACTCCGGAAAAAGCTGGTCTGAAGTCCTGTTAATTCTAAAAGAAGCCGGCTTGGGGGCACTGCCGGGAGGTGGAGCAGAGATATTTGAACCGGCTATAAGGGTTCAGATATGCCCCGATAAAGCTGATGCTGAAACATGGCTGGAGATTCACAGAACAGCCCATAAACTGGGAATAAGGACTAACTGCACCATGTTGTTCGGACATCTGGAAAGCAGGCGGGACAGGATAAACCATATGCTTGCCCTCGGTGACCTTCAGGATGAGACAAAGGGCTTTGATGCCTTTATTCCTTTGCTCTTTAAATCGTCAAACAACTCTCTCTCTCATCTGTGAGAGCTGGATATTATTGAAGTGTTGAAGACTTTTGCTGTTTCCAGAATTGTTCTGGACAATATTCCGCATATTAAATCATACTGGCCAATGCTGGGCAAGGAGCTGTGTCAGCTGTCTCTTCTTTATGGAGCAGACGACATTGACGGAACAATTAACGACAGTACAAAAATTTACAGTATGGCCGGTTCTGCGGAGACCAATCCCGGAATGACTGCAGATGACCTTGTGATGATAGCCACTTCCTGTGGTTACAGAGCAGTTGAGAGGGACAGCTTTTACAATGAATTGTCAAAAAAATAGTATTTTTGCATCATGGCAGATAATAATACAAAACCCGGTTCGAACAGCGAAAATGTCTGGTGGAGACATTGGTTCATGATTGAGTTGTACAAGGCAGCAGGCGTTGTACTTGGAATTTTGATTGTAGCAACAATAATTCTCAGGATTGTCACACGTCATAACAGTGAGATGGAGGTACCGGATTTTTCCGGACTCTCACTTAGTGAGGCACAAGAGAAGGCAAATGAGTCCAACCTGAGACTAGAAGTGACAGATTCGGTTTTTTTGCCAAGAATTGGCCGTGGGTTGGTTTTTCGTCAGAACCCTCATACAGGAAGCATGGTAAAGAAAAACCGTCGTATATTACTCACAATCAACTCTGTCATGCCTAAACAGGTAACAATGCCATCGGTTATTGGCTATTCGCTCCGTCAGGCTAAGGCAGAACTTGCAGCAAGACAACTTAATGTAGGACGGTTGATTTATGTTTCCGATATGGCCACAAACAATGTGCTTTCTCAGATGTATAAAGGAAGTTATATAGCATCC
Organism: uncultured Muribaculaceae bacterium; assembly: GCA_964599025.1. Lineage (GTDB taxonomy): Bacteria > Bacteroidota > Bacteroidia > Bacteroidales > UBA932 > Bact-08. The sequence continues at coordinate 4,461 of CAZREC010000119.1, forward strand.
GGAAAATCAATTGAATCGGGAAGTGAAATAGATCTGGAACTTGGCAACAGTGGCGGAGAGAGTACATTCATTCCAAATGTAATAGGGCTTCCATTCATTACTGCCAAGGATATTCTGATTGACAACTCCCTTAATATCGGGAAACTGACTTATGACCAGTCGGTTAAATCATACTCCGACACACTATCCAGTTTTGTCGTAAAACAGACTCCTTCACCAACAAATTACAACTCCTTTTCACTAGGTGCAAGAGTTGATCTTTTTTTAAGTGTAGACAAACAAAAAATCGAAGAGGTAAAAACAAAATAGCTGATGACAGATGAAGAAGTAGTAATTCCTGACGAAGAGGAAATTGATGATGAGGAGGGTGGGTCGTTTGAACACTACCGGTATGTTTCTGACAAAGGGCAAGGCCTTATAAGGGTTGACAAGTATATAACGATGCGTATGGAGAAGACCTCCAGACACCGCATTCAGCTGGCAATTGCTGCCGGATATGTTCTTGCCAACGGTAAGGTTGTCAAGGCAAGCTATATAGTAAAGCCGCTTGATGTTATTACCATTGTACTTCCGTATGAAAGAAAGGGCTTCGAAATAATGCCCGAGGATATCCCTCTGGATATTCCTTATGAAGACGAAGATCTGTTGTTGGTGAATAAACCTCCGGGGCTTGTCGTACATCCCGGACATGGACATTTTTCTGGGACGCTGATCAATGCACTTGCTTTTCACCTTGGCAAAAGTCAGAAGGCCGATGCAGAGGATGACAGAATGGGAATACTTGTTCACAGAATTGACAAAAACACATCGGGGTTGCTTCTAGTAGCCAAAAATGACGAAGCTCAGCTGTTTCTTGCTAAGCAGTTTTTCGATCACTCGATTAAAAGAAAATATATTGCACTGGTGTGGGGAAATATTAAGGAAGAATCAGGAACAATTATAGGCAATATTGCAAGGGACCCTAATGAAAGGATGAAATTCAAGGTTTTCCCGGATGGTGACGTAGGCAAACATGCAGTCACACATTACAGGGTTCTGGAGAGGTTTGGTTACACAACCCTTGTGGAATGCGAGCTTGAAACCGGCAGGACCCATCAGATAAGGGTGCACATGGACTACATAGGTCACCCGCTCTTCAATGACGACAGATATGGGGGAGATAAGATATTAAAAGGTACTGTCTTCGCTAAATTCAAACAGTTTGTGGAAAATTGCTTTGAAATAATGCCAAGGCATGCACTACATGCCAGAACTCTTGGTTTTGTACACCCCAGAACAAAGAAGGATCTCCATTTTGAAAATGAGATCCCTCAGGATTTAGCCACAGTTATCGAAAGATGGAGAAACTACTCTAAAAATTCATCAAAGTAGTTTCTCTAATCAACTATTAATGGAAATGCATTCCTCCTCCCGGTCTGAATCCTTCGCCAGGTCTCATTCTTCCCTCTCCACCCTTCTGACCGCCAAAGGTTCCGAACCTCCAGGTAAAGCTTAGCATAATATATTGTCTTAGTGCATTTGTCTCTACATCCTCAATATAGTTGTCTGCAGTAGTGCGGCGGAATGTCTTGGTCTGATTCAATATATCGAAGATCTTCAGTCTTAATGTCCCCATCTTTTTGAACATAACTTTAGAGGCCTCTGCGTTCCACACTGCTGCAGGTTCATTATACCCCTGACCGAAGCCGATATAGAATCTGTAGTCGAAATCGCTGGTCAGGTTAAATCCTGCAGGAAGGGTCCAGTTGACTGATAAGGTTACTGAGTTGGTCCATGTATCTGCCTTCTGATATTGTTCAATACTATACCATGCTTTTGAGTATCTGGCAGTTCCTCCGAAGCTTGTCTCCAACTTCTCACCACGGTATGAAAATCTCAGATTTTCAGATGCAGATAGAGAGGATGTAAGGTTACGCACTCCATTTGAGTAGTTTATACCATTGTTGAACCTTAATCTGGTATTGGTAGAGATATAAAATTTAGATTTAGAGATTGGTGTGCTGTACGAGAAGTTTCCACTGACAGAGTAGATACCGTTCTCATTCACAGGTGGGTTATACTGAATACCCCCGTTGTCGTACCAGGTCTTGTTTATAATTTTATTCTGGCTCAGTTCTGCCTCAAATTCTGCCTCCATTGTGCGGAATGTCTCTCTCTTTGTATTTCTATAATCCAAAGAGAAACTATGTCTGAATTCTGGAAGAAGATCCGGGTTTCCCAAAGGGATATAAAGTGGGTTTGAGTTGTCAGGAACAGGCTGCAGTTGACTTATACTAGGCTGGTTTGTGTTTCCTCTGTATCGTATTCTCATAAACTCTGTATCACTCAGATTGTATTCAAACATACCGGAAGGTGCAAAGTTTACAACGTTTCTCGCGAAATAAGTCGTGTCGCCGATACTCTCTGTATAAGCAGGCTGGACATTAAAGCCAACTATAAAGTTATACTTTTCTCCTATCTTCCTGATGTTTATTTCTCCTCTCTGGTTGCTGAACTTGTTTTTAAAGGTATTGGAATATACAGAAT
>CAZREC010000120.1:0-6936 GCA_964599025.1 uncultured Muribaculaceae bacterium
TTTATAAATCCGGGTTACCCCTTCGGAAACCTTGTTGCTGTCGAACCTGTTTTTCACAAGCTGATATGCATTTTCTCCGTGCCTGGCCGCTTTTACCCTGTCACGGAAATAATCCAGTATCATGTCCGAAATTCCTTCAACATATCCAAACGCTGCAATTGACCCATTTATACCATCTTGTATAATTTCGCTTGTGCCATCTGTCGGGGTAAAAACCAATGCCTTTTTCATTGCCATTGCCTCAAGCAATGAGATTGACAGACCCTCCCACAGGCTTGGCTGACAAAACAGATCCATGGAATTCAGCAGCTCGGGAATATCTTTTCGGAACCCGTCAGTGTATATCACTTTTGATAATCCTTTGTTATCTATATATTGCAATACTGATTCCCTAAGGTCCCCTTCTCCTATTATAAGTGCCTTGATTCCCCGATCTGCAGCATGTGCCCTCTCTACTGCCTTGACAATTGTCATAGGGTCCTTCTGTATTGTAATCCTTCCGATAAAACCAACCACGAAATCACCGGGGAGTATTCCAAACTCCTCTCTTACATTGCTGTATGAATTATCGGGATTGAATTTAGTGAAACTTATACCATTCTCTATTACTATTGCATTTTTAAGACCAAACGCCTTGACTCCAGTTACCCTGTTGCTTTCAGAAACACAAATAACCTTACGGCTGAGGAGGCAAATAAACTTCTCTGTATATATCCTTAATGTTTTGCTCAGAAAAGACTGATCCTGATGAAAACTCCATCCGTGGACAGTGTATACCATCGGAATTTTCATTAGCCTTGCGATAAGTAACATATTGGAAGCAGCCCTGCTTCCATGTGAATGAATAATCTCTATCTTCTCGTCGTGAAGGATCTTTTTTATATCGTTAAAGGTCCTTATATCAAAAGGGTATTTTGTTTCAAGCACATAGCATTTTATTCCCGCGTCTCTCAGATAATCTATCATCTGTCCCGATGTAAAAGCCAGCACCACAGGCGAAACTTCCGGTCCAAAACCCGAAATAAGGTCAATCAGATGAGATTCTCCCCCTCCGATCTGTCCTTGTCTGATGACTTCCAATACTTTAATTGAGCTCATCCAATATGTTTTGTACAAAGGTAAGATATTGTTTTTTAAATGTAATCTTTTAGCTGTTATTTATTTGTATAAAATGTTCACAATTTGTTTATAACTAGATTTTGTATACTTTTGCCAAATTAAGATAGATCTCCAAAAAAATAATCAGAATATCAATGATAAAGAATATAATTATGAAAAAGCAGCCAAACAAATTTAGCATAATAGTGCTGTTTGTTCTTTTTGCAGCATTTGCAACATCATGTGTAAATTTAAATCCCCCGGATGATACTCCCATAGTTTCGCCGGTAGGGATTATCCCAAAAGACTTTGACTGGAAAACAGTTAAGGAGCTAACATGTTCAATAACCGTCCCGTCAGTAGCGGGTATTGGCGACAATATGATTCGTGTAATCAAAATTTTCAACAGTCCTCTTCTGAATGACGGCGCCCTTATGGCGAGCGGTGCAGCTACACCATCCTCTCCTTTTAATGTCAAAATAACCCTTGCTACGGCAATCCCGACAATATACATACAGGAGACTCTTCCAAATGGGGTAAAGGTACTTAAGACCGTTGATGTTTCGGGCACAACCCTTAATGTTAATTTCACTACATCAGTTGCTGCAAATGCCCCGATGATTGCCAAAACCTCTCCTTCTCCCACTATTCCGATACCGACAAATTACGATGTTACCATAAACAATAACAACAGCCTTACCCTTAATGGATTTTCATCCGGGAACGGTTCGTATGGTAATACATACAAATCATATCTTATACCAACAGGTTTTACAAGAACATCTTCTTTAGGAGTAGGGAACTGGATCTCTCATGCAGTTCTTTATGTAAAGGGTGTTTACAGAATCACCGGTTCTATGGATCTTAACAATGTCTCAATTGTAGTTCTTGATGGTGGCCGGGTTGAAGTTGCGGGCCTGACTACCGGAACCCAGAATGCTAATACAGTTACCTTATACACAGAGAACGGAGGAACATTTGTCTCTTCTAAAGAGGTACACATATCTAACGGAAAATCAATCGTCAACAAAGGGACAATGTCGTTAAGCTATCATCTGGACATCTCTACAAGATCCAGTTTCTACAACGAAGGCTCTTTAACTGTTACTAATGCAAAAAAACCGAAAACCATATATATAAGCAACACCTCTTTCTTTTATAATAGCTCTTCTGTTTATTGCGACAATATTGAGATAACAGACAGTGGTTCGCTGCTTAATGATGCTGGTGCCTCTTTTGAAACCGAGGACTGGTATCAGTCATCGGGAACGACCACAAACAACCATGGTCACATTGTTGCCACAACCGAATTCAAGGCTAGCGGATATTCCTACACTGTAAACAACTTTTGCAACATTAATGCCCATCACGCCAGTCTTCAGGGTGGAACATACAATCTTTACGAAGGCTCTCTGTTCAATAGTCAGACGCTCTATGCAAACAATATAATAATTAATATGTACGGAGGAAGCATGATACAGACAGGCGGTATTACTGAGGTATACAGCATGAAAGTACGCTCGTCTTCTGATACTTATTCTGTATTCAAATGTACCGGCACCATTCCTGATATGAGATATGCTGCTTCTGAGTTTAATGGCAAAATTGAGCTTGTTCATGCACTTCTTGTAGATGGAAGTGGCACAAACGGCAGAGACAGATATATAGCAATGTTCAACAATAATGGTTCAATCCTGTCAAAGACACAGACTCAAAACATTGTCGCAACATCTTGTAACGACGGAGCCGGACAGATAATAACTCCCCCTCCTGCAGTAACCGATAACGACGGAGATGGTGTAGGAGCTGCTCTTGATGCAGATGATAACGATGCAAGTGTTGCCTTTGTCTCTTATTTTCCTTCGGGAAGTACCTGGGGTACCTATGCCTTTGAAGACCTGTGGCCCGTAAAGGGCGACTATGATGTCAATGACATGATACTCGGGTTCAAGATTTCGTACTATACAAATGCATCTAACCTGGTTACTAAATTTCGCCTCGACTATAACCTTAGGGCGGCGGGAAGCACATACAATCTGGCTGCCGGTTTTCAGCTGGACAAAGTAGCTGCATCTAATGTTCAATCAGTTACAGGTCGTGAAATAAGCGGAATAACTCCGTTTGGTGTTAATGCAAATGGTACCGAGGCCGGCGTCTCACTTGCAGTCATTCCTCTCTTTAACAGTCAGAAAGATGTTGTATCTAACCAGGGTTTCCTGAATACTTTGAGCGGAACTTATGTAATTACACCTGACCAGTATCTGAGCGTAAAATTTGTCACTCCTTTCCAACAGTCCGATATAGCAATGAGCTCGTTCAATCTCTTCATTGTTGTCAACACAAGAGATCTGGAAGTTCACCTTCCTACATTCGCCGGAACATCTAAGTTTAACCCTCTTCTTGGAAGTGGCGGCACGCTTTATCCTGGTGATCAGTTCAAGAATGTTGACGGTATGATGTGGGGATTAATGATTCCTGAACCATTTCAGTATCCGTCTGAATACAATTCAATAGTAAAGGGATACCTCCATTTTGCAGAGTGGGCAACTTCCGGTGGCACCAGCTATACCGACTGGTATAAGGAACTTGCAGGCTACATCAATCAGGAATTTATATATCAACCATAGTTACATATATATTTTTTTATTATTTTTACTTGACAAAAGCTGCTTTGCAGATAAAAATTATAACTATGAAAAAACTATTGTTTCTCTTGTTTATGATCATACCCGGGTTGGTATTTTCTATCGGGAAAGGAGAGGGTCAGCAAATCCCGAAAATGAATTTTTACGGTGTGGATTTCACCTTGGTTAAAACGTTTGGAGTTAAGGAAGATGCCGGTAAGGTTGCCAAAGCATTTGAAGAGATCAACAAACTTATTGTAACAGAGACAAAGAAATATCAGTATGGTAACTTCTTTGCAAAATATGTAAGGGAAATTGATCAATCTACCGAGCTTAAGAAAATTCAGTTTACAACATTTGACAATGTAAACATAGATGAGGCAATCTACAGGGCAAGAGTTATGAACGAGGCAGGAATGCCTACTTACAACAAAGCCTTCAGAATAGACGACGTTGCGCTAGCTTCTCTTGTCAAGTCTTTCAATACTGGAAAAGATACCGGATACGGCGTAATTTACGTTGCCGAACTACTCAACAAGGAAGATGGCATTGGTAACTTTATTGCAGTCTGTTTCAATGTTAAAACAAAGAAAATTATATTTACAGACAGAGTTTCTGCAAAAGCCGGGGGCTTCGGTCTGAGAAACTACTGGGCAGGTCCTCTTGAAAAGATATTCAAACTGTAATTTCTTACTTCCAATATATTAAGCCTGCAAAATATAATTGCAGGCTTATTTCTTTTTTGATAATCAAACAAAAAATCATTATGAAAAAATTTATCTTGTTTACGCTGATACTGTTTACCGGTGTTATTGCATCCGGTCAGAGCATAAAGAGAACATCAGGCAGTCTGGATGCACTTAAAGGTATAAAGAACATTGGTGTATCATTCACATACAACAACATGAAGGTAGGAAAGATTGATGAGGAGAGATATGTTCAGGAGAAGATTTCTGATTACAATAAAAAGAGGGCCGGTTCCGGAGAGGAGTGGCATAAAAAATGGCTGGGAGACAGAAGTGAGAGGTTTGAACCAAAGTTTATAGAACTGTTTTCAAAGTATCTTGGAGAGAAAGGCATTAGTGCTAACCTTGGAACAGGAGATATCATAATGAAGATTAATGTCGATTTTATTGAACCTGGTTTTAATGTCGGGGTTGCCAGACGTAATGCTTCAGTCGATTTTACCTGTGTTATAATTGGTTCCGACGGAAAAGAGATTGCATCAGTTTCTGTTAGTGAAGCTTCTGCAAACAGTTTTGGCGGAAACGACTATGATGTTGGTTACAGGGTTCAGGAGTCTTTTGCAAAAGGTGGCCGCGAACTTGCAAAGTTTATGATTAAGGACGCCCGACTTTAATTTAAACTACTTGCTTTTCCGGTAACTAACAACTGCCCAGCTATTAAACAATAGTGCAAAACCAAGCAATGCAAAAATTTGTCTGGTAAGAGCTTCCAGTCCGCTCCCTTTAAGATAGACCATTCTCATAATCTCTATGAAGTATTTCATGGGATTGAAAATGGTAATTGTCTGTGCCCATCGTGGCATACTCTCAACAGGTGTGAAAAGACCGCTCATAAGAATAAAAATGAGCATAAAGAAAAACATGACAAACATTGCCTGCTGCATTGTGTTTGAATAGTTCGATATCACTAGTCCGAACCCGGACACAACAAAAACAAAGACAGAAGCAAGCAGATAGAATGTAAAAAGACTTCCCTGTGGAGTTATCCCGTATATTATTCTCCCAATTATAACCGCGATTGTAAGCACTATGAAGCCAATCAACCAGTATGGTATAAGCTTGGCAAGTATAAAAGTGAATTTACCCACAGGTGTAACATTTATCTGTTCAATTGTTCCCACCTCTTTCTCCGACACAATGTTGAGAGCCGGCAAAAAACCGCAGAGAATTGTAAGTAACATTACCATAAGCGCAGGAACCATGAATTTCTTATAGTCCATTGAAGGGTTATATCTGTTTTGAGGTACTATCTCTATTCCTCCGGCCACAGTCTGGTTATTGAGTTCCCGGGAATAATCGGAAATTATGGAGACAAGGTAAGCACTACCCATTCCTGCCTTAGTCCCGTTTACTGCGTTTGCAGCAATAAGAACCTTTGCGTTACCCTCTTTAACAATAGACTTTTCAAAACCTTCAGGTATTTCCAGTATTATGTCGGCATCACCTTTGTCCAGTGTTTTAAGTGCATTGTTGTAACTTTCAGATACGCTGCTGAGATTGAAATAGGCCGATGCAGATATTTTTTCTGCCAGCCTGGCGGAAAGCTGACTGTGGTCACGGTTGACAATTGCAACATCAATATCTTTTACATCCAGATTAGCGGCCCACGGGAGCACTATCATCATCATGGCAGGGAAAAACAGAATCAATCTTGGCAGAAACTTGTTCCGTATTATTTGTTTGAATTCCTTCTCTATTAAATATTTTAACATATCATGCGAGTCGTTTTTTGAACATTTTCAAGCTTATTAATATAAAAACAGTAGCCATTGTACATAGTACCCCCAGTTCCAAGAAAGCCGAATCAATAGTAAGTCCCTGAATCATCAGTTTTTTTACTGCTATGATATACCATTTTGCAGGAATAAAATTACTGATGAGTCTTAGTATCCATGGCATATTCTCCACCGGATAAATCATACCGGAAAGCACCATTGTCGGCATCATGAAGACCATTCCTGATATGAGCATTGCTGCCACCTGTGTATCTACCAGTGTAGAGACCAGAAGACCTAGAGAGAGGGCAACAAGAATAAATATAAGAGATAAGAAAATAAGCCAGAAAAGACTTCCTGATATTGGAACTCCCAGAACAAAGACCGCAAGAAGTAGTATTGTGGTAAGGTTTACAAACGAGAGGACAAAATATGGAACAGCCTTGGATAAAATTATATATATGGGACTCATTGGTGAAACAAGCAATACCTCCATGGTTCCTACCTCCTTCTCCCTTACAATTGATATCGAAGTCATCATTGCACATATAAGCATAAGTATAAGCCCCATTACCCAGGGCACAAAATTGTAGGCACTTTTCATCCGTGGAATGTATAACCACTTAATTTCCGGCACTATATTGATTTGCGGAGTTATTACAGGACTTGTAACAAATGGTATCCTCCTTTTCAGAACTTCATTCTTACCAGAACTTAAAATATTATGAGCATTACAGGTTTCAAGCTTTTGCA
>CAZREC010000121.1:0-6881 GCA_964599025.1 uncultured Muribaculaceae bacterium
TACGGAGATCTTTTTACAAGCTCATCAACCTGAGAGCCCCTCATTGCAAGAACCTGCTCTTTGTTAAGACCATTCATCTCGCACCATGTAAGGAACTTGTGATGGAAAACGTAGTACTCTTCCCATGCATCACCAACATCGTCCCTGAATGTTATAGTAACATTCTTATCATTCGGATTGACCTTTCTGCGGCGTTTGTATACAGGAAGGAACACAGGTTCTATTCCCGATGTTGTCTGAGTCATGAGAGAAGTGGTACCTGTAGGAGCTATGGTCAGCATAGAAATATTTCTCCTTCCGTGCCTTACCATCATGTCATAAAGCTCTTCATCCTCTTTGCGTATCCTCGCAATCATCGGATTGTTGGCTTCACGCTTAGAATCATAAATTGGAAATGCGCCCCTCTCCTGTGCCATTTGAGTTGATGACCTGTACGCCTCAATTGCCAGCGTTTTCTGTATCTCGACAGAAAAGTCTATAGCCTTGTCGCTTCCGTACATTAGTCCGAGAGCAGCAAGCATATCTCCCTCAGCTGTAATCCCCAGACCGGTTCTTCTGCCTCCCAGCGTTTTATCCTGTATCTTTTTCCAGAGGGTAAGCTCTGCTCTTTTTACCTCCTCATCCTCAGGGTCAGCCTTTATTTTTGCAAGTATCCCCTCTATTTTCTCCATCTCCAGTTCTATGAGGTCATCGTTGAGCCTCATCCCCTTTCTTGCATGATCCTTGAACAGCTCCATGTTGAAACTTGCTGACGGTGTGAAAGGATTTTCTACATATGAGAAAAGGTTTATTGCAATCAGTCGGCATGAATCGTACGGACAGAGAGGAATTTCACCGCATGGATTTGTGCTGACTGTTTTATAGCCAAGATCAGCATAACAATCGGGCAAAGATTCTCTTATAATTGTATCCCAAAAAAGGACACCCGGTTCTGCAGATTTCCATGCATTGTGAATTATTTTTTTCCAAAGAGCGTTTGCATCAATCTCCTTGACAACCTTTGGTACGGCTGCGTCAATCGGATACTGTTGTGTGTACGGTTTGTTCTTGAGGGCCGCTCTCATGAATTCGTCGTCTATCTTCACAGAAACATTTGCTCCTGTAACCTTACCCTGCTCCAGTTTGGCATCTATAAAATGCTCCGAGTCGGGATGCTTGATAGAAATGCTTAGCATAAGTGCCCCTCTGCGCCCATCCTGAGCCACCTCTCTTGTAGAATTTGAGTAGCGCTCCATAAACGGAACAACACCGGTAGACGTAAGGGCGCTGTTCAGAACAGCACTACCTGCAGGCCTTATGTGCGAAAGATCGTGACCCACTCCTCCTCTTCTCTTCATCAGCTGAACCTGCTCTTCGTCAATACGCATTATTCCTCCGTAGGAATCTGCCGGTTTGTCGTGTCCGATTACAAAGCAGTTAGAAAGGGATGCAATCTGATGGTTGTTGCCAATTCCGGTCATAGGTCCACCCTGAGGAACAATATACCTGAATTCTTTTAAAAGATCGTATATCTCATTTGCTGTAAGTGGATTGGGGAATTTTTCCTCGATCCTTGCAAATTCATTTGCAAGTCTCCAGTGCATATCCTCAGGAGAGTGCTCGAAAAGATTGCCGAAGGAGTCCTTCATGGCATATTTACCGATCCACACCGATGCTGCAAGTTCGTCCCCCTTAAAATACTCCAGGCTGGCTGCCATTGCCTCTTCGTAGGTATATGTCTTCATAGTTTGAAAATTTTATTGAAAGAAAAAGCCGAAAGATTCCTCCTTCGACTCTGACAAAATTATATTAAATAGCCGGACTTATTCAGAAAAATCCTCAAATCTTATCAACACTTAATTAACACCGGTGGCTGGCTCCCATGTCTGATTTCTTCCTAAAAGACCCCAGCCATCAAGAGATCCTCTTACTTTGAGCTTTCCTGTCTTTTTATCATACGATATTGAGCAACTGTAGATTTTCCCGTCCAATGGATCGAGTATGGTTCCGTCGGTTAATTTATCGTTGTCGGCCTTCATGTTTTTTATAAACTTAAGTCCGGCAATTGGTTTGTTCTTGTCTGCACCTGTACAATGTATGCAGAGTCTTTTAGGATCACCTGTGAGAAGTGCCTCTATAACACCCTCGTATGTTCCGTTAGGTGCCTGATAGATATTGACAAGAGATTTTTTTCTTCCCTCCTCATCTATCGTATACCACTTACCAATAATCTTGTTAGTTTGAGCAAAAGCCGACATACTTATCAGCATAAAAAGCATCGATGCCAGAATTGTAATTTTTTTCATTTTTATATTGTTTTATACTGCTCTAATATAGTAATAATTTCACTATTGAATCACCCAGTCTCTTAAACAAGTGGGTTTTTGCTCATTTTCAGCGAAATATCTTTTAGGAAAAGTATCTGTAATCTACCCTCAGCAACAGTTCATACTGCAGTTTGTACAGTGCCCAAACTCTCCTCTAAGTCTTGATTCAACCAGATCCTGTAGCCTCTGACGGAGTTCATCGTTGTATATTTTCTCCAAAACTGCATATACAAAAGCTAACTGCTGCAGAATCCTTGCCTCATCTGCGCCAATACCTCTTGAACGCATGTAGAACATAGCCAGCTCATCCAGCCTTCCGCTTGTGGCCCCATGGGAACACTTAACGTCATCGGCATAAATTTCAAGCTGAGGCTGGGCATATACCTTCGCCTTTCTGGAGAGCAGGAGATTATGGTTAGCCTGATATGCCTCTGTTTTCTGGGCATCCTGAGATACGTTTATCTTACCGAAAAATAGCGCCTTAGACTCATCGTCGAGTATTCCTTTGAACAACTGACGACTTGTACACCTTGGAACAAGATGGTGCATGTTCACAGTTGTGTGAATCTCCTGAGTTCCATCTACAAGATAAATACCATTAAGCTCACATGTTGCCCCCTCTCCGTTAAGTCTTGCATCTATCTCATTCTCTAGCATTTTACCATGCAAAGAGACTATATTTATCCGGATATATGAATCTTTTGCAAGATCTATATTAAATTTCACCTTATGAGACGATCTGTTGTGTTCGTTTTGCATGACCACAATATTCACTCTTGCCCCTTCTGAAACAACTATGTTTATCTCTGATTCTGTTTTAAACTCATCCATTGAGAGGGTATGAGAACACAAGAGAATGTTTGACTCAGACATTGCTCCGAACGAGAGGTTATTTGAAAAACTGACAGGCTCTGTATTCTCGGAATCCCTCACTGCAATTATCTGCAGACTGTCCGGCATAATGGCCCCTTTTGGCACATTAAGGCTAAAACCCAACGGCTCCCCTGGTAGTATTGTGGCAAAAGAAACCTGGCCCTGTTCCTCTCTGAGCTTCCCGTTCATAAGAAAAGCCTGATGAGTTCCGGGCAGAGGGACCCTGCATCGGAAAACCTCCGGGATTTCCGGGGAATATGTATATTTTTCTGACATATCTATGGATTTATCAGCCAGTCGTAACCTCTGCTCTCAACCTCAAGAGCCAGCTCCTTACCGGCAGTTTTTATTATTCTTCCATCGTATAGTATATGCACTATATCGGGAACTATGTAGTCCAGCAGTCTTTGATAGTGTGTGATTATAATGAAGGCATTGTCCGGTTTCTTAAGTTTGTTGACACCGGCAGCAACAATCCTGAGTGCATCTATATCAAGTCCGCTGTCAGTTTCGTCAAGTATTGCCAACTTAGGCTCCAGCATCGCCATCTGAAAAATCTCGTTCCTCTTTTTCTCACCTCCGGAAAAACCAACATTCACACCCCTGCTTGAGAAAGACTTGTCCATCTCAACAACCTCCATCTTCTCTCTCATAAGTTTCAGAAATTCTGCTGCCGTAAGCGGAGGCAGGTTCATGTGTTTTCTCTTCTCGTTAATGGCTGTCTTCATAAAATTGACATTGCTTACCCCGGGTATCTCAACAGGATACTGAAAACCAAGGAAGATACCGTTTCTGGCTCTGTCCTCCGGAGAAAGTTTCAATAGGTCAAACCCTTCATAAATAACCTCACCGGCAGTAACATCAAAGTGCTCCCTGCCTGCAAGAACTGCCGAAAGGGTGCTTTTTCCCGAACCGTTGGGCCCCATAATGGCATGGATCTCTCCTGCTTTAACCGAGAAATCAATCCCTTTTAGTATCTCCTTTCCTCCGATTGAGGCATGTAGGCCTTTTATCTCTAACATATTATAATATTATTTCAATTTTTAATCATTCAATTTCCACTGTTTTTTCCACATGGAAAAGCCGAAAAATGCCAGAACAAGGTAAGCGGCACTTACTATAGGCATAAATACCAGTCCGGCAAGTATGTATAAACTTATATTGGTTACATTTACAGTAAGCCATGCGGCCCAGCACTCAAGTTTCTTCTGAGCAGAGAGATATTGTGCCGTCAAAATCGTTATTGTAATGAATTCATCCAAATAAAGAGTTCTTGCCTCCTTGAAAACACCCGGCCATATGTTGTCAAGAAAAGTAAGGGCCGTGCCCCAAATTACCGCAAGAACTATTATCTGTGCAACAAAATAGACCCTTTTTTCATTAGTCAGAAGAGATATTTTAAGTTGATGCATACTGTTTTCCTCCTCCTTTTTGGGGTGGGTCCAACGGTAGTGCCCAAAGAAATTAATCGCGAATGAGACCGGCTGTACAAGCATGCTCGAATAGAGACCTTTCTGGTAAAACAGAATAAACAGGATTATGTTGTAGGCATATCCTACCCAGAAGTTTGCAACTTTCGCTCTGGTTGCCAGATATACGCAGGATAATCCGCTAAGTACAGCAATTATCTCTATAAGGCTGACTCCCTGTCCGCCAATTGTAAAAAGAATGTTTTTTATACTGAATATATAATCCATCACTAAATAAATTTTAACCGACGCTACCTTCCAATGTTATCTGAAGCAACTTCTGAGCCTCAACCGCAAACTCCATAGGAAGCTGGTTCAGGACCTCCTTGGCATATCCATTCACAATAAGGCCAACCGCGTCTTCTGTCCCTATACCCCTCTGCTGACAGTAGAACAACTGGTCCTCACTAATTTTTGATGTAGTGGCCTCATGTTCCAGAATTGCGGTTTCGTTTTCGTTCTCAATATAAGGGAATGTGTGGGCACCGCACCTGTCACCGAGCAGCAGGGAGTCACACTGGGTGTAGTTTCTTGAAAATTCTGCGTTTGGAAGTATTTTCACAAGACCCCTGTAGCTGTTCTGGCTATGACCGGCAGATATTCCTTTGCTTACTATCCTACTTTTGGTGTTCTTGCCTATGTGTATCATTTTAGTGCCGGTATCTGCCTGTTGATAGTTGTTTGTAACAGCTACCGAGTAAAACTCAGAAATGGAATTGTCGCCCCTTAGTATTGTACTTGGATACTTCCATGTAATTGCAGAGCCAGTCTCAACCTGTGCCCAGAACAGTTTGCTGTTTTCGCCCTTGCAGATACCTCTCTTGGTTACAAAGTTAAATATACCCCCTTTACCGTTTGCATCCCCCGGATACCAGTTCTGGACAGTTGAGTACTTAACCTCTGCATCCTTCATCACAACAATTTCAACAACAGCTGCGTGCAGTTGGTTCTCGTCTCGCTGAGGAGCGGTACACCCCTCCAGATAACTAACATAAGAGCCCTCTTCTGCAACAATAAGCGTTCTTTCAAACTGACCTGTTCCCTTTGCATTTATCCTGAAGTAGCTCGACAGCTCCATTGGACAACGCACACCTTTAGGAATATAACAGAATGAACCATCGCTAAATACAGCAGAGTTCAATGCTGCATAGAAATTGTCGCCATAAGGGACAACAGATGCAAGATGCTTTTTGACAAGTTCGGGATAATCCCTTACAGCCTCTGAGAATGAACAGAAAATTATCCCTTTTTCTGCAAGTGATTCTCTGAAGGTGGTTTTTACAGAAACTGAGTCGAAAACTGCATCCACTGCTACACCGGCAAGTACATTTCTCTCGTCAAGTGGAATCCCTAGTTTGTCGAAGGTTGCCTGAAGTTCGGGATCAATTCCTGCCCCCTCTGCCCTTTTCTTTGGTGCAGCAAAATAAATGATCTCCTGATAGTCTATCTCCGGAATTGTAAGATGCGGCCAGGTTGGCATCTTCATGGTGAGCCATTTGTTGTACGCCTTCAGCCTGAATTCCAGCATCCATTCCGGCTCCTCCTTTTTGGCCGAAATCATTCTTACTGTATTCTCATTCAATCCTTTCGGAAAAAATTCCTGATCGAGATCCGTTACAAATCCGTGTTCATAATCGGACTCTGTTATTTTTTGAATTATATCATTTTCACTCATCATGAGGCAAAGTTATATCATTTTAACCTATTTTTGCACACAAATATAGTGTGATGACAAAAGCAGGAAACGGCAAACCAAAAAAAACACAAGTAGCGGATGAGGGAAAAATGAACCTTATAAACCGGCTGCTTTCACAGACAGGTACGAAAGTTCAGGATAACTTTCCAAAAGAACAGCCTGAAGACTGTGTTTGGTTTAATGCTCACAAGCTACTTCTTGAAGGGCTTGACTTCGACCTGGTTTACACACCGTTGAAGCATCTTGGATACAAAGCCGTAATAAGTCTCTTTGGTCCCATTTATGCAAAAAATCATGTTCCATTCTCCGTTTCTGTCAATATTGGCCTCTCTGTGAAATATTACATAGAGGATATCGAAGAATTATGGTCTGGCATGTCTGCTGCTCTTGAGGAACACAAAGTAAGCATCGTTGAACTAAACCTCCTTCCTTCTCTCACCGGACTAACTATTAGTTTGTCGTCCATGGGAAAACAAAAGAGAGAACTTTTTGTTCAAACCCCGACACCTGTTTCGGGCGATCTTATCTGCATTACCG
>CAZREC010000122.1:0-6846 GCA_964599025.1 uncultured Muribaculaceae bacterium
TTTCCAGTTTTCTTCGAAAACCTGAGGCTGCTTCAAGAGCTGTGTTTGAGTTTAAGCGTTGCAGCTGTTTTTAGCAAATTACTTTCAATAAGATACTTACAGGATATTCGTGGGTTAGAATTATCAAAATTATTTCGACATTATTTGTATTTCCATGTAATTCACTGTGTTGCTAAAAACTACGGCAACGGAAGCATCTTACACTTTGACGCTGTTTGAGGTAATCAAAACTTTAAAACTTCCTTGAAGTTTTTCGTATATATTTGTTTTTTTTACTATTTACAAAAATATCTCGGAATGTTTTTTATAGAAGATATTTTGTATAAGCTTATATATCTTCGGTTTGCAAAATATTTCAAGGAAGTTTTTTCTGACTTGAATTACCTACCGTGTGATTTTTCAGCAAATGGTCAGCATTCTATCAGCGTTTTGTCAGCAAACTCCTGAAAATCGGTTAATGCGCTCTATATCTAATTATTAACCTCCTGCTTATATTATCACCTCGAGGTATAGATATATACAGGATGGCTAGTATAGTATATATTTTACTGATAATTCGGTCAATTATACATGCAACCTATACAGAATTAAACAGGATGCCCGGTAGCACAGCCTCAGGTTTTCGAAGAAAACTGGTAAGCTGCGTTACTGGGCATCCTGTTTATGAAAAATAATCCTTATTTTGCATAAAATTTATTTAAAATGAGACGAATTATATCAGTTTTAGCATTTATCCTTTTTAATGTAGTGACCGGGCTTTCTCAGATAGTTCAGATAGATGAGCTGCGGTTACCTAAGGAGATTCTTGGTTATCAGGTTTTAAAATGCGATTTGCACATGCATACAATCTTTTCTGACGGTATTGTCTGGCCCACAGTGAGGGTTAATGAAGCAATTTCTGAGGGTCTGGATGCAATTGCTATTTCTGATCACCTGGAATACAGACCACGACTCAAGGAGATGAATGTAAGTGACACCATTACAAGAAACAGTGCATTCCGGTTAGCCAGGAAGAGTGCCGACAACGCAGGTTTACTCTTAATCCCGGCTCTTGAAATAACAAAGTCTGTCCCTCCGGGACACTTCAATGCACTGTTCATCAAGGATGCAGATATGTTTGTACCATATATAAATGCTATTAAACCCAATGACCCGTCTACAGTTCGGGCTGCGCTTAAGGAGGCTGTAAGGCAAAATGCATTTATTTTCTGGAACCACCCCTGGTATAAGGTAAAGACAAATGAGTCAACATGGTTCCCGATCATCGATTCCTTGTATAATGAGGGTTATTTTAAGGGAATAGAAGTGGTGAATTCGAACAGGTATGATCCGGTTGTTTTGGGATGGGTACAATCAAAGAAGATGACCATTCTGGCAAATACCGATTCACATATTCCTGTATCACTTGAAAAGGGTCAGTACAGAACAATGAATATAGTGTTTGCAAAAGAGCGTACCGTTGAGTCTATTCACGAGGCACTGCTAGAAAGAAGAAGTGTTGCATACAACAACAATTTCCTTTATGGAGATAAAGTCTTTCTCGAGGCCATTTTCAGGAATTCTGTCAAAGTTGAGACATCTGCAAATTTCGACAAAACTGTCCTTATAACCTTTATTAATAACTACTCTTTG
Source organism: uncultured Muribaculaceae bacterium (assembly GCA_964599025.1). GTDB lineage: Bacteria > Bacteroidota > Bacteroidia > Bacteroidales > UBA932 > Bact-08. Next base: position 1,633 of record CAZREC010000122.1, read on the forward strand.
CCATATAATATTGCAATTAAAGAGACAAAGGAGTACTCTTTTGGTATGGGAAACAAGGTTCTGACAATTCCGCAAAAAGGGGAGGCAGCTGTAATTATGACTCCTGTTGAGAAATTTAAAAAGGGTGACAAAATCACCCTTGATATTCGTATTGATAATCTTCAGACAGGTCCGGACACCGCTCTTACAATGGAATTAAGCTTTACTCTATAAGAAGAAATTGTAAAGTTATCGGCTTACACTTAGGCTTTACTTTTCCAACGACTTAAGAACTGCATCTGTTATCTCCTTCTCTTTACGGGCTGCTGAATTATAAATTTCGGTTGCTTCTGAGATCATTTTGTCTGCAACTGTCCTGTCCTTAAGGTCGGCAGAGTTGATTTTAACATTCATGTATGCTCCGAATATTGCCGAGCGCAGGCATAATGCTCCCACTCCTGCGTCGGAAATCGAGTTGGGGTTTCCCTCTCTTACCATGGTCTCAATCAGTTCAAAGGCAGAATTTGCAACCTTCATTGTTCTCAGAGGAATCTCTGTTGCATAAAGTGTTGCAGCCTGAATTGCCGATGTTCTGGCCTCTTTCTGCTGTTCACTCTCCTTTGGAAGCGAAAAGGCCTCCATAATTTTGTTGAATGAGTTTGTATCCTCGTCAACAAGATAGAGCAGCTCATTCATTACCGACTGTCCTTTGACTGCCCAGTCAGAAAAATATTCCCACCTATCGTCCCATCCAGCTTTGTGAGAAGAGAGGTTTGCAACCATTGCTCCAAGCGCAGCTCCCAATGAGCCCATATATGCAGAGATAGAACCTCCTCCAGGTGCAGGGGACTCACTTGCAGTCTCGTTTGCAAAAGCTTTGCAGGTCATATTTATCAGCTTAGGCTCCTTACCCTGCTCCATAAGATACTCTATCACCTTCTCCTGCGGGTCAAACGGCTTGAGATCGTCCAGACCCATAGATTTAATGGCAATTTTAATAATCTCCTCTTCCGAAATTCCTGCCGAGCGTTGTTGTTTTGCAAGATAGTGTTTACCTGCTTCAATCAATACCTTCTTTGGTATAAGACCCACAATTTCCGAACCTGTCACCCTGAGCCCTCTCTCCGCTGCTTTTGCTGTTACTTCGTCAAATGCAACATGAACAGGGGTCTGAGTTATGTTAGTAACATTCATGGATACCTGTGCAATTCCATACTCTTCTATGAACCAACCTATTGCCTTGCATCCCTTAAGTGTTCCCGGTATCCATCTATCCTTTCCGTTTTCGTCTTTTACAACCTTTCCGGTTATCTGATTTCCCTCTCTCATTTTGCGACCCTTCTCCCTTACATCGTATGCAACTGCATTTGCCCTACGTGTCGAGGTTGTATTGAGGTTGTAATTTATTGCTACAAGAAAATCTCTTGCCCCAATTGCAGTGGCTCCTGTGCGGGCAACATCTCCGTTAAAATCAGAAGGTCCGAAGTCTGGTCTCCAGTTTGGATCCTGGAACTTCTTGGCCAGACCCTCATACTCACCCGAACGGCAATTTGCAAGGTTTTTTCTTTCCGGTGTATATGCAGCGCTCTCGTAACAGAAAACCGGAATCTGCAACTCCTCTCCCACTCGTTTTGCAAGTTTGCGGGCATACTCCGATGTCTCCTCCATAGAGATACCTGCTATAGGAATAAACGGGCATACATCTGTTGCTCCCATTCTTGGGTGTTCTCCGTGGTGGTTTCGCATATCGATAATTTCACCAGCCTTTTTAATGGCCACAAATGCCGCCTCAGAGACTTGTTCGGGAGAACCGACAAAGGTTACTACGGTTCTGTTGGTAGCGGCACCAGGATCTACATTAAGCAGTTTCACCCCCTCTATCTTTTCAATTTCATCTGTTATTTGCTTTATGATCTGCATATTGCGACCTTCGCTGAAATTTGGGACACACTCAATTATTCTTTGCTCCATGATTGTTTTAAACTTTAAATTATCTTAATAATGTAATATTCTATTTTGTGTAAAGGGTCACCCCTTCCGGCAGCTTCAGTTTTATTGCTGCTGCATTAAGTTCGCTATAATGGTAAGGATAGAGAATCTCAGGCATGACTACCTTTACTGCTTCAATGAACATTTGGTCGCTCATTGTGTATGGAAGGTTTTTCGGCAAAAAAGCTATGTCTATTTTGCCAAGCTCTTTCATTTCAGGGATAAGCTCAGTATCGCCGGCAATATATACCCTGTATCCGCCAAAGTTCAGAACATATCCGTTTCCCTCACCCTTCGGATGGAACGGCTGCCTGTTTTCTCTCTTCTGATTAATGTTGTAAGCATAGACGGCCTCGATCTTTAACCCATCGTAGTCATAATCCTCTCCCTGCTTCAATCCCTTTGCCCCTTTAATCTCCTTTTGGGCAATAAGGTTTGTTACATAGAGTGTTTTATCTGTAGTAATATATTTCAGGGCCTCCTTGTCCAGATGGTCATAATGGTGGTGTGTCAGCAGAATGAGGTCTGCCTTAGGCTGAACTGAATAATCTGCCACTTTGCTGTAGGGGTCAACAAAAATGTTTCTCCCTTCCCACTGAATCAACAGTGAGGCGTGACCCAGCACTATTATCGCAATTTCTCCGATTGGTGTGATAAATTTAGCCATAACCTTTAGTTTTATTGTTATTTTACAATTTTCCCATTGAGTATAACACTGTCTATAAGGGGTGTGCTAAAAGCATAAGGCAAATATTCAACAGAAGGAACCTCCTTGGTAATTATGATATTTGCCCTCTTCCCTCTGGCAATGCTGCCATGTGTGTCGCTTATTCCCATCGCGTATGCTCCGTTGATGGTGACAGCATTTATAATCTCCTCCGGTGACATCTTTAGCTTTAGGGCCGCAAGTGCCATCATAAACTTCATGTCGCCCGATGGCGAAGATCCAGGGTTGTAATTTGTTGCCAATGCTATCGGGAGCCCGTATTTGATCATCTCCCTTGCCGGAGCATAATCCATGTTCAGAAAAAATGTCGATCCCGGCAAAAGTGTAGCAATTGTCTCGCTTCCTTTTAGGGCCCTGAACTCCTTCTCTCCTGTGAATTCAAGATGGTCAACCGATAGTGCATTGTATTTGACTCCAACCTGAACTCCTTCCGAGAATCCCATCTGGTTGGCATGAATCTTTGGCCTTAGACCGTATTTGATGGCAGCATTGAAAATCCTGTCTGTGTCTTCTATAGTAAAGAATCCATCTTCGCAGAAAACGTCTATGTACTCAGCCAGATCTTCGGAGGCTATTACAGGAATCATTTCGGAAATAATCTCATCTACATACTCCTCCTGCTTGCCTTTGTATCTGAGCGGTACTGCATGTGCCCCCAGAAATGTTGCCTTAACTGTAAGCGGAGATGTTTCTGATATTCTCCTTATTACCCTCAGCATCTTTATCTCGTCCTCCGGTGTAAGTCCATATCCGCTTTTTATCTCAACTGCTCCTGTTCCAAAACCAATTATCTCCTCTACACGGACCATCGACTGTTTATAAAGATCATCCTCGCTTGTCTCATGAAGTAATTTTGCCGAGTTCAGGATTCCGCCACCTCTTTTGGCAATCTCCTGATATGAGAGCCCTTTCTGTTTGTCGAAAAACTCCATCTCCCTGCTTCCGGCATAGACGAGATGAGTATGTGAGTCACAAAACGCAGGCATCACCATCTTCCCTTTTGCATCGATTGATTTGAATACCGAACCCTGAAAGTTCTCATTCAAATGCTTCATCTCTCCAAAATCGAGGATTTTATCGTCCTTGAAAATAAGATATGCGTTGTCGATACAGTTGAGTTCCGACATCTCCTTTCCGGATCTCGAAGTCACCGGATCGCCCTCCTCTACCTGTATGAGCCTCTTTATATTTTTTATAAGTGTCTTCATTACATCTGAACTTCTCTTAAGAACTTTACAGAATTATTCATGTTGGTGTACATAATCTCGTCCTCGGCAATGAACGGGACATATTTTCTGAATTCGGCCACAAACTGCTCTAGTATAGGCGAACTCTTGCCGGGGCGTCTGAATTCAAGTGCCTGTGCTGCATTCATCATCTCAATAGCAAGTATCTTCTCTACATTTTCCACTACCATGTAGCATTTGGTTGCAGAATTTGCCCCCATACTTACATGATCTTCCTGACCCTGTGACGAATCTATGGTATCTACACATGCCGGTGTACAGAGCTGCTTGTTCTGACTTACAATTGAGGCCTGAGAGTACTGAGGAATCATAAAACCGGAGTTTAATCCCGGATGGGCCACCAAAAATGAGGGTAATCCTCTCTTGCCAGAGATAAGCTGATATGTCCGCCTTTCGGATATACTCCCGATCTCTGCCATAGCTATTGCCAGAAAATCAAGCGGTAGTGCAAGTGGTTGTCCATGAAAATTACCGGCAGATACTATTAGATCCTCTTCTGGTAATATTGTCGGATTATCGGTGGCGCTATTCAACTCTGTAACAAATGAATTTTCAATAAAAGCAAGTGCATCTTTGGATGCTCCGTGCACCTGCGGAACACAACGGAATGAGTATGGATCCTGTACATGTTTTTTCTCAATATTTATAAGATCGCTTCCTTCAAGATATTCCCTTATGTTTGCAGCAGTATCCATCTGTCCCTTGTGTGGTCGTATTGCATGTACTCCGTGAGTGAACGGCTCTTGCCTTCCATCATAGGCCTCAAGGGAGAGTGTTGCTATCTTATCTGCAAGAGCAGACAGTCTCTTCGCTTTCCTTATGTTCCAGATGCTGTACGCAAGCATAAACTGAGTGCCATTAAGCAGGGCCAGTCCCTCTTTAGAGGCAAGTACAAGCGGTTTCCATCCAAACTTATCATTGATTTCCTTAGACTCATATCTCTTACCATTGTAATTTACCTCGCCAAGACCCAGAAGAGGCAGGCTCATATTCGCCAGTGGTGCCAAATCACCGGAAGCTCCCAGGGACCCTTGCTGATAGACAACCGGATAGACCTTGTTGTTGAACATCTCCACAAGCCTTTCAACTGTTTCCAGTCTTACTCCTGAATAACCGTATGACAATGACTTTATTTTTAGAAAAATCATCAGCTTTACTATTTCCTGAGGCACCTCTTCGCCCATTCCGCAGGAGTGTGAAACCACAAGATTTCTCTGCAGCTGCGAAAGCTGATCGTTGCTGACTGTTACATTGCATAAAGAGCCAAACCCT
>CAZREC010000123.1:0-6822 GCA_964599025.1 uncultured Muribaculaceae bacterium
TTAATATGTTCATAAATTGAGACATACCAGTTATCGTGTCAACCTATTTCAGGACTGGACACATTCTCACATCCCAATCCTGACCCCCAGGCTACAGTTGCGGCCAAAGCCCCAGTATCCTCTGAAACTGCCTAGTGTGTGATCTGTCCCGTCCTTTCCTCTCTCTATATACTGTTCATTCAGAATATTGTTGACGGTAAAAAACAATGTTGTATTCACGGCTCTTCTGGTTATGCCTGTCCAGCTCTTTTCCCAGGTGATCCCGGCATTTATCAGGTTATTGTCCGGAAGACGATATGATGGAGCCCTGTCGGACGGATTGCTTCTTGTGGTTGGGTCAAAGTCGGCATACAACCTGCTGTTATACTTCCAGTCGGCATTCAAGGTAACACCTCTGAATAAAGTAATATCTGCCATAAGTGATAACTGGGTCTGAGGAGAGTCGCCGACAGGCAGGCCGTTACTGTATACTTCGACCTGATCTACAACCACTCCGGAATACTCGTCGTATATATTTGCTGTTACGTCATTTTTCCACTTCCAGTTTCCTAAAGATGCGTATGCACTTAGATTGAACCATCGGGTTATATTGTGTGCGATATTCAGTTCAAGACCATAGTGAAGGGCATCCAGGCCTTGCACCATGTATCTGTAGGTAGTGTTGTCAAGCTGCTTGTAGGGATCGGACATAATTGTCTTGTTCTTCCAGTAGGCCCAGTATCCTGTAATCTCTACAGAGCCTCTTTGGTGAATGTATCTGTAACCAGCTTCAGCCAGAATGTTACGCTCGTTTTTCACATTTGAGGTAAGCTGGTTTGTACCGCTTGAAAAGAAGACATCGGAGTATGGAAGGCGGTTGTATGCTGCTGCATTTATGAATATTGAACTTCTTTGCGACAATTTGTTAAGTGCCCCTCCTTTTGCGCTGAAGCCAAATGCCGATGCGGTAGGGCTGTTGACAGATGTTGCAGTGCTGGCCGGGTTGTCGACATAATTGTACTTATCCCATCTGTTGTAGCTGCTCCACATAAGCGAAGTGCCGCCTCTGACGTCCCATCGGGCACTCTTATAGTTTCCGCTCAAATATACGGTAGCATGGTTAATTGTCTTTCCATTATCGGTCCGTATGTAGTCCCCGACCTTCTTTACAGGGTTTCTGCCTGCTGTTCCTGCAAGAGATTTGTGGGCATAGTCCTCATACCAGTATTCACCACCGAGAAGATCTGTTATTCTCTCCTTTTCCCATGTTGAATAGTACTGATAATGAATGCCTCCCTGGAGGTTAATATTGTCAGAAACCTGATAGCTAAGGTTGTTTTTAAAACCGGTTTGTGTATGCCCTGCCAGATAATCACTAAGTATGTTTTTTGACGAACCATCTTCAACCAGTAACGGAGCAGCATATCTTGTTACCTCCTCATTTGCCGCTACGACTGCATCCCAGTCTATGTGCCCGTCTTTCTGAAAATCGATGATTCTTTTTCCTTTGGACTCGGCCCATCTTCCGCCTCCGTGGCCAACAGAAAGGTATAGTGTATTGGATAGATCTAGCTTTGTGTTTATTTTAAAGAAGTGATTAAGAGTTATATAAGGTTTGTGGTAAAAGTTCTCACTTAGGTTTTTAGGCTCGCCGTTCAGGTATCCCCAATTCTTGCTGTACTTAAGTCCGTATTTGTCAACTTCTGTCTGACTAAGCCTTACCGACCTTTGCTGATGTCTTTCGGGAGAACCAATTACCGTAAGCAGAAGGCTGTGAGAGTTATTTATTTTTTTGCTCACATTGAGCATATACGCCCATGAATTTACATCTGACCCTTCTACATACCCTTTTCCCCAGGCATAAGACCCCATGAGGGACATTGCCCATCCTTTGCTGTTCTGCCCTGTGTTTAGGTTGATGAAGCTCTTCTTCTGGCCATAATCAGTGAAATAGATACCTGCTGATAAGGAGGGTGTTTGAGTTGTGGTGTTTGTAACGATGTTAATAGTTCCTCCCACCGAGTTGTCAGAAAGCATCGATGCTCCTATTCCCTTTTGCACTTGAATTGAGTTGGTTGCGTCTGAAAGTCCCATCCAGTTATTCCAGAACATGTTGCCCGTAACGAGCCCAGAGATAGGAATACCATTTAGCATGACAGAGATGTTCTCCTGCTTGAATCCCCTGATGTTGATTTTTGCATCTCCGTAACTGCCTGATTCGCTGGTAGCATAAATTCCCGGGATGTCCTTCAGTAGTTCAGGATAGGTTCCGCCGGTTGCCTTTCGTGCAATTTCTGCGTGACTGATAGTCTTTAACCTTAATGGAGATGTTCGTTCGTTTACGAATGATGCTGAGAGTACAATTTCCTTCAGATTGATTTGCAGGCTGTCCTTCTGTGTAACATGTTGCCCTGTTTTAGCAACATCTTGCCCAGCGTTAAGTCCGCTTTGGAAATCGTTTGAGTAAATTGATCCACTTGTGTGGATTAGCAGAGGGATGCATAGCATCAAAGCCCTGCCTGTTGAGGTTATTTTTTTTGTTTCCATAATGTCTTCTTCCTTCCAGACTTTACTGTCGGTACCGTAGTTTCAAACGGTTCTGCCTTTACGGCTCGCGGACTATACCGCCGATCGGGAATTACACCCTGCCCTGAAGATTTTGTGGCCGCAAAGGTATAAAAAAAATATAACCGTCCAAATTTATTTGTCCCACAGCATTTTTGCTGTGGCCGGGCACCACCTGACCAAGTAATTCGAGGTATGTTGCAGTTTAATAATGTATTACACTTAATGGCCCATAATATCCAACCCTTTCTTATTCTGTCAAATACCTCGAATGACTTGGTCAGAATGTTTTTTTGTATAACTTTACTGCTGTTAAAATTTAGAGGAGAGAGAAATTGTGGGAAAGATCAGAAGACATTCGCAGGTAGGAATCTACCATGTTTACCTTAGGGGTAATTCAAAACACATCATTTTTAATGACGATCAGGACAGGATCCAACTCTGTAAAAGAATAGAAAAATATTCTTTGACACAAGGAGTGAAAATTTATGCATTTGCTTTAATGGACAACCATATTCACTTACTGATTAAAGTAAATTCAGAAAAGACATCGATGCTAAGCGACTTTATTTCAGCGGTATTAAAGAGTTTTGTCTGTTATTACAACAGAAAATACCGATTATCAGACCGATTATGTAAAAGTCCATTCAATAGTGCGCCAAAAGATAGTATTGAGAGAATTAAAAGTTCATTGGTTTACATTCTGCAAAACCCGGTCAAAGCACAGATATGCAGAGATCCATTTGATTACGAATGGTCTTCAGCAAAAGTGTATTTCGACAAAAAAGGGAAGAATCGCTATGTAACTATCGATAAAGATTTTGTTGAGGCACTTTTTAATTCAAAGGAAGAGTTTATGACAATGTTGATTGATAAAAGTATTGCAGATTCTGAAATAAGAGAGAAAGAAGATAATTGGATAAGGATTTCGGATAGCGAATTAAGTGCTGAGTTACATAAATTATTAAAAGGAAGAGCTTTATCCAGCCTGACAAAGACAGAATTGAAAGAAATATCGAAAAATTTGATAGACTCAACCAATGCCAGTTATGGCCAGATAGCCTCACTTTTACATGTTTGTTATGAGTTTGTTAAGGCGTCCAAGTCATTTGAGGGATAATGCAGATAAACAGAGAGTTATAAAAATTGGCAAAAATTTGTAACAGGCAGATATACACCATTATCCCTCAAATGACTTGGACAAAAACCGACAGACGAAAAGAAAACAAAAGGCAGCTAATACAACAAACCAACGATAAGCCAACTACAAGCCAACAAACCGTAAAAAAGAAAGGTGGCCATTTTTGGCCACCTTCCCAGGGTAATATTTGTCTTGATTAATCGCGATATTAGTGATTAACCGTTGATTGATTGTTGATCTAGATTAGTCGTTCAGCGAGTAGCGGAAGAATCCGGTTACTTTAACAGCAGGATCGACAGTCTTCAGGTATGCAGCAACGGTAATTTTACCATCCTTAACGAAAGTCTGCTCTTCCAGAGTGCTCTCTTTAAAGAACTTGTTCAATTTACCTTGCGCAATCTGCTCAACCATGTTCTCAGGTTTGCCTTCTTCACGAATCTGTATGCGGTAAATTTCAAGTTCCTTGTCGATAACCGACTGAGGGCAATTGTCTTTACTTACAGAAACAGGATTCATGGCAGTGATTTGCATTGCAATTTCCCTACCAACCTCAAGGCTGATCTCTTTTGAGAAACCAACTATTGTGGCAAGTTTACCATTTGTGTGAATATAAGGAGCAATAAAAGCAGCCTCCAGCTTATTGTAAACAGGAACAGCATGTTTTTCACCACTCTTACCGGTTTGCTGAGTAACAGCCTCTTCTATAGTCTGACCATCAAGCATGCATTTTTTGAGAGCATCAAGATCTTCAGGAAAAGAAGCAAGCGCAACATTTGCAATATCGTTAGCAAGTTTCTGGAATTCGGTGTTTTTAGCTACAAAGTCAGTTTCACAACCCAGGCAAGTAAGAATTCCTTTTTTGCCGTCGGCACTAACCTTGGCAATAACAGAACCCTCTGTAGTGTCGCGGTCAGCTCTTTTAGCAGCAACAAGTTTTCCTTTTTCGCGAATTATATCCTTTGCTATATCGAAGTCACCATTAGCTTCAATCAATGCACTTTTACAATCCATCATACCGGCACCGGTCATGTGGCGTAATTTGGCAACATCAGTTGCTTTGATTTCCATATTATTTGATTTAAAAGCGTTAATAAATTGTTTTATGCAGTAGCCTCATCTTCTGCTACCTCAGGAGTTGTCACATCAGCAGCAACTTCGACTGCCGGAGCAACTTCCGTAACCGGAGCAACCTCAGCAACAACTTCAGCAGCAGGAGCTGCAGCAGCCATAGCCTCTCTTATGTCGACCTCTGGTTTCTGAGCAGATTTACGAGTACGCATTTTTTTGCCACCATCGGTAGCCGCCTCGTTGCTTTCAGCAGGACCCTCTTTATCTTTCTCCAATTTTCTCTCAGAAAGACCCTCTGAAATTGCCTGGCATAAAATATCCATAACCAAAGCTATAGATTTAGCTGCATCGTCGTTTGCAGGAATCACGTAATCAATCGGACCCGGATCGCAACAAGTATCAACCATCGCGATTACTGGTATATTAAGACGATTAGCCTCTTTTACAGCATTCATTTCTTTTTGAATGTCGATAATGAACAGGGCAGAAGGCAGACGGTTAAGGTCGGCGATTGAACCCAGGTTCTTTTCTAATTTAGCCCTCTGACGGGTAACCTGCAGTCTCTCACGTTTTGCAAGAGTCTCAAAAGTACCGTCTGTAAGCATTTTGTCAATGGTGTTCATCTTTTTAACAGCCTTACGGATAGTAGGGAAGTTAGTAAGCATACCACCTGGCCAGCGCTCTGTAACATAAGGCATGTTAACAGCCTTGGCATTGTCGGCAACTATATCTTTTGCCTGTTTTTTTGTAGCAACAAAAAGGATTTTGCGTCCGGCACGAGCCAGTTGCTTCATCACATTTGCAGCTTCATCTATCTTGATAACGGTCTTGTGCAGATCAATGATGTGGATCCCATTCTTCTCCATGAAAATGTAGGGAGCCATTTTTGGGTTCCACTTTCTTTTTAAGTGGCCAAAATGTACACCTGCATCAAGTAGGTCTTGGAAATTTGTTCTTGGCATTGTTTTGTTTTTTCTAAATTTTTATTTTTCTCTTTATTTCAATCCGGAGTAGTGACTTAGACTATTCTGATTTGTCAGTCTCTCGGATTTTCCGCAGCAGGACAAACCCTGGTAGCTATACTTTTATAGATCCTGTGGTTTTATAATCCATGCTGTGCAAGGTCATCAGCCTTCTCCGTTAATATAAATACTAACGTTTACTGAATTGGAAGCGTTTACGTGCGCCAGGCTGACCCGGTTTCTTTCTCTCAACCTCACGTGGGTCACGAGTAAGAAGGCCATTTGACTTTAACATAGGACGGTAATTTTCAACATCGATCTTGCAAAGAGCACGAGCGATACCTAAGCGAAGAGCTTCTGCCTGACCTTTGATTCCGCCGCCATCAAGATTTACCTTGATGTCAAACTGAGAAACGGTGTTGGTTAGCTCCAATGCCTGTTTTACGATGTACTGAAGAGTCTCCTCCTTGAAGTACTCCTCAAGAGGTCTGTCGTTAATCGTAATGTTACCTTTTCCTGTGAATACATAAACGCGAGCAACTGCTGATTTTCGTCTTCCAAGGGCGTTAATTACTTCCATGCTCTGTTTAAATTTCTGTTAGTTTAATTTCTTTTGGTTGCTGTGCCTGATGCGGATGTTCCGATCCTTCATAAACAAAAAGGTTGCGGAATAAATCTGCTCCAAGTTTATTTTTTGGCAGCATGCCTTTTACGGCGTGCTCAACTACGGCTAAAGGCTTACGTTTCAAAAGCTCTCTTGGAGCCTCGAACCTCTGCCCGCCGGGATAACCGGTGTGTCTGATATACACCTTGTCAGTCAACTTCTTACCTGTCAGGCGAACCTTTGTTGCGTTGAGAATGATAACATTATCTCCGCAGTCCACGTGTGGGGTAAAGTTGGCTTTGTTCTTGCCCCTGAGAATAAGTGCTACTCTCGACGCAAGTCTTCCTAATACTTGATCGGTGGCATCAATAACTACCCACCCTTTGGTAACGGTAGCATCATTTGCCGACACGGTCTTGTAACTCAATGTGTCCACTTTGTTGATTTTTAGATTAATACATTAATATTGTTGCGATTTCCCCATAAAATAGGGGGCTGCAAAG
>CAZREC010000124.1:0-6506 GCA_964599025.1 uncultured Muribaculaceae bacterium
CGTACCATCTGCAGATGATGTAATCGCATATTCTATTTCGCATAATCTTGGCTTTACACCGGGAAAGGGAACAAGATATTCAAACCTTGGCTATCTTATCCTCTCCAGGATAATAGAGGTTGTAAGTGGCAAAGATTATGAAATGTATGTAAAGGAAAGAGTGCTTCTGCCAGCTGGCATATACGACATGCATCTGGCAAAAAATTTCTACGAAGATAAATATCCTAACGAAGTGAGGTATTACGAGCCTGACAATGAAGAGATGGTGGAAGCATATGATGGCAGCGGATCTGTGAGACCCAGATGCTATGGTGGAAACAATATTGAAGGGCTAATGGGTGCTGGAGCATGGGTTGCCTCTCCTTCTGAACTTCTTCTGTTTGTTGCATCAATTGATGGAAAACCAAACGTCCCCGACATAATATCAAAGGAGAGCATCAGTCTGATGACCTCATGCGCTCCGCAGGTCCTTCCTATAGGTTGGGCAAAAGTAAATTCTAACGGTGACTGGTCCAGAACAGGAACACTGTCAGGCACTAGCGCGCTGCTTAAATATCAAAGGGATGGATACTCCTGGGTACTCATCACCAATACAAGCTCGTGGAAAGGAGCAAGGTTTCCCAGAAAGATTGACGCACTATTTGACAAAGCCATGCAAAGAGTAATAGTATGGCCTGAAAGAAACCTTTTTGACACCAAATCGCTACTTTGATTGTCGGAACAGCTCTCCTGCAAGCAGGTGAAGGGTTATTTCAGATATTTTTGCCTGATAGATTGCTTTTAGCCTTCTGTCTGATGCATCCAGATAAGAGAGTTGTATATCCCTGAATTCAATCCCCGACAATGAACCAAGTCTGTATTTCTCCATTGCTGCGTCAAGGTTGAGATATGCGGCTTCACGGTTCTCGTCCTCGAAACCAATGAGTCTGAGGTTGTTTATGTATACATTGTAGAGCTGGTAGAGTTCACTCTCCAGATCCTGCTTAGCCTTAAGATAGCTTAGATTTGCATTCTCCTCAGAAATTTTTGCATTTTTCACCTTCCTGTTTATCTCATTCCTGTCAAATAGGAGTATTGAAAAGGAGAGGCCCCAGTTTAGTCCGTTTGATTCATTATACCTGGAAGGGAAATACTGACTCTGGTTAAAATTGTAGCTATAGCCCGTAGTCAGATCGAGTGAAGGGTATCTTGCAGCCTTGGTTATCCTTGTATCCAGTTTTGCAATCCTCTCTCCTGCCCTGAGTGCGGCCAGTGTTGTGTTGTTCTCGTTTGCAAGAGTAATTAGTCTTTGAACATCCAGGACAGGTTCGGCAATTATTGAATCTTTTATTATGCTTTCGGAATCAAGTGGAACGTTCATCAATCTGAACATCTCTATATATGCATTCTTTAGATTCTCCTTCTGCAGCAACAGCTTTGATGAGTCGCTGTTCAGGTATATTTTTGCCTGTTTGTACTCAAGTCCGGAGCTGCTTCCAATATTGAATCTGGTAAGTGACTGGTTGTATCTTATTTGTGATATTGCAACCAGTTCATTAAGAAGATTCACCTGATTCTGCAAACTTATAATGAGATAGTACTGCGCAGAAACCTGCATCACCATATTCTCGGCCACCGACCTGAAATTGTACTCTCCCTGGGCAAGAAGTTCCTTCTGTTTGTCTCTTGTTGCAAACATAGATAAGCCGTCAAAAAGTTTCCAGCTTAGATTTGCAGAGCTTAGTATTGAGTTGCTGTTGGAACTGCTGTTCTCGCGTACACCATCATTAGTATAGTTTCGCTGCTCCAGTCTGTTCGCACTCTGCTTTGAAGATAGGGTAACTGAAGGAAGAAAGGGAGCAAGCGTAACATTGTTTTTCGCAATTTGCAGGTTGTTGTCCGAAATTATAACCGAGAAGTTGGCCTCCAGTGCTCGTTTTATGCATTGTTCAAGTGTTATTTGCCCTGATGCCTGAGACAATGTAAATAATAGGACTACTGCAGATATTAAGTATTTATTGAATATTCTCATTTTTCCTTATCGATGTTTGTTTTTGAAGACGAAATGTATGAGTACATGGCAGGAATGATATAGAGAGTGAAAAATGTCGAAAATATAAGACCCCCTGCAACTGCCACACCCATTGATATCCTGCTCTCTGCTCCTGCTCCTGTGGCAAATACCATTGGCAGTGTACCTAATATTGTGGACATACTTGTCATTAAAATAGGTCTGAACCGCGATGCAGCAGAATCCATTATGGCACTATAGATGTTCTCTCCTGCCTGTTTTCTCTGGTTTGCAAACTCCACCATAAGAATACCATTCTTTGAGACAAGTCCTATAAGCATGATAAGTCCAATCTGGCTGAATATATTCATGGTTTCACCAAAGCTCCACAGACATATAAGAGCCCCGAAAAGGGCAAGAGGAACAGTGAACATGATTATCAAAGGATCTCTGAAGCTCTCGAACTGAGCCGCCAGTACAAGATAAATCAACAATAGCGCAAGCAGGAATGCAAATAACAGACTTGATGTACTCTCAACAAAATCTTTCGACTGACCCGACAGCGCCGTGGCAAAATTATTTGGATCAAGAACAACTCCCGAAATACGGTCCATCTCCTCTATTCCCTGTCCCAGAGTATACCCTTTAGCCAGTGCTGCTGAAACAGTTGCAGAGACAAAACGATTGTACCTGTAAAGCTGCGGAGGTGTACTGCTCTCCTCCATTTTGATGAAATTGTCGAGCTGGATAAGTTCTCCTGCATCGTTCCTGACATATATGTTTGCAAGGTCCACCGGCTTGTTTCTCATACTCTGGTCTATCTGACTCATAATCTGATACTGCTTGCCATTTCTGATAAAGTAGCCTATTCTCTGCTCACTCATTGAAAGTTGAAGCGTCTGGGCAATATTCTGTATAGAGACACCCATAAGAGATGTCTTGTCCCTGTCTATGGATATGCTCAGTTCGGGTTTGGTGAACCTGAGGTTAATATCAGAATTTGAGAAGACTTCGCTCTGAGCAACTTCTGACATAAAACGTGGAATTGCAGCCTTAAGGGAATCCAGGTTCTTAGCCTGAATTACATACTGTACAGGCATTCCGCCTCTTCTTCCTCCGAATGTCTGTTGTTGCGTCACAAAGCTTCTTGCACCTGTAAGTCTTGCAACCTTTGGCGAGAGTTCATCTGCTATCTCCTGCTGTGATCTCTCTCTCTTGTCGGGACCAACTAGTGTAACCTGGAAGTTTGACCTGTTGCTGCCACCCATTCCTACCATTTCAAGGATTCCCTCTTTCTCGGCTACCTCATTTTGTATAAGATCCGACATCTCATCCGAATACTTCAACATGTAGTCGTATGTTGCTCCCTCCTGAGCATTACTGGAAACTGACAGCATAGACCTGTCCTCAAGCGGAGCCATCTCAGATGGTATTGACAACCACAGCCAGACAATTATTCCCAGGGCGGCAATAAGAAATGCAGGTGCCAGCCAGCGTCTCTTCATGAAACTTGTAAGAGAGGTGGAATAGGCCCTGTTGAGCCAGATAAAGAATGGCTCGGTAAACCTGTAGAACTTACCATCATCTACGCCTATTTTCAACAACTTGCTTGATATCATAGGTGTGAAGGTAAGTGCGACAAATGCCGAGATAAGTATCGCCCCCGCAATTACTATTGAGAATTCGCGGAAAAGGCTGCCAGTAACCCCCTTTAGAAAAACTATCGGAAAGAATACTGCTACCAGTGTTATGGTAGTAGATATCACAGCAAAGAAAATCTCCTTGGAACCCTCTATGCTAGCCTGCTTGGGTGCCATCCCCTTCTCTATCTTCTGATATATGTTCTCCATTACAACAATGGCATCATCCACAACAAGTCCGATAGCTAGTACAAGAGCAAGAAGAGTAAGGATATTAATTGAGAAACCGGCCAGATACATTATGAAAAACGAACCAATAAGAGAGACCGGAATTGCAATTACTGGTATTATTGTTGTCCTCCAGTTTCTGAGAAAAAGGAAGATTATCATTACAACCAAAGCAAAAGCCTGAAAAATAGTTGTCTTTACCTCTGAAATTGAATCTCTTATAAAAATTGTATTGTCAAAACCAGAACCAACCTCAATATCCTTTGGAAGAGATTTTTTAAGTTCTTCAACTGCCTTTTTGGCTTCATCCACAATGCTTATATAGTTTGCCCCAGGTTGCGGGGTAAGAGCAAGGGCCACCATTGGCACTCCGTTTCTCTTTAGAATAGATCTGGTATTTTCTGCATCAACCTCAGCTACACCAATGTCGGAAAACCTGACTATTCTCTCACCGTTCCTCGATATTATAAGGTTGTTGAAATCCTCTACGGTCCTTAGTCTGCCAAGAGTTCTTACGGTAAGCTCCATAGTTGACCCCTCTATGGTCCCTGAAGGAAGTTCCACGTTTTCTCTGGTGACAGCCTGGCGCACATCAAGAGGAGTAATTTTATATGCTGCCAGCAGAAGCGGGTCCATTCTCATTCTTATTGAATACCTTTTGGAACCCCATACACTAACACTGCTTACACCGCTTATGGTCTGTAGCCTCTCCTTGAAATTTACTTCTGCATAGTCACTCAGGTCAATTATATTTCTTGTCTGACTCTGAATGGTAATTGAATAAATTGGTTGTGCATCGGCATCGGACTTCTCCACCACAGGAGGATCTACATCCTGAGGTAACCTTCTCATCGCTCCCGAGACCTTGTCCCTGACATCATTTGCAGCAGTCTCAAGATCGACTTCAAGGTTGAATTCAATGTTCAGCGAGCTTGAGCCGTCCCTGCTTGAACTTGATAGTGCCCTTATGCCCGGTATTCCATTAACTGCAGCCTCAAGGGGCTCTGTTATTTGTGTTTCAATTACATCTGCGTTAGCACCGGGAAAGGAACAGCGAACCGATATAACAGGATTATCTACACTCGGGTAATCCCTGACTCCCAATGAGGTATAACCAATGGCACCAAAGATTATTATCAGCAGACTCATTACAGTCGCCAATACTGGTCTGTTTATTGTTGTTGTGGAGATGCTCATGAGAGATTAAATATTTGTCGGTGTTACAGTTATGCCATCCCTCAACTGCATAAGTCCGGTAGTGATTATTGTATCACCCTTTTCAACACCGGAGAGAACCTCCATCATGTCGGCTGTCCTGGTTCCTGTCTGAATACTTATCATCTCTGCTTTACCGTTTCTGACAACCCAGACCGACCGGCCCTTGACATTAGGCACCACCGCCTGGTTTGGAAGGAATATCTTAAGGCCACCACCTTTAGTATTGAGCATAACCTTTACAAATCGCCCCGGCTTTAGCAGTCCGTCAGTGTTGTTTACCCTTGCTCTGAGCATTACTGTCCTTGTTTTTACATCTATCTCCGGGTCAATTGCATATACAAGAGCCGAGTAGGTTTTGCTGATACCTTCAAGTGTAAAATCTGCTTTAGTGCCAATAATATTATTTGTTATATATTTTTCAGGAATAGAAAATTCAAGAATGAGATTTGCAACATCTACTATTGTCGCAATTTTGGAATTTTGCATAAGCATTGCGCCAAGACTAATGCTTCTGAATCCTATAACACCATCGAAAGGTGCTGTAATCTTCATTTTTTCTATTTTGATCTTCAATTGTTCAATATCCTGCTTTAGCACATTGAAATCGGTTGATACCTGGTCATAATCCTCCCTGCTGACTGCCTCCTTGCTGAGAAGAATTTTCTGACGGCCAAGCTTCTCTTCCAGCAGGGTATACTGATATTCGGCTCTCCTGAGCTGGGCCTGGAGTTCATCGTCATTAAGCCTGACAAGCACATCACCCTTTTTTACAAACTGACCGTCTTTAAAGTTAATGCTTACAACTCTTCCAGATAGTTCACTAGCCATGTCAACTCTCTCTCGTGCAACCAGAGTTCCGGTTCTTATCAAACCGTCCTCAGACTGGTAATAATCTGCTATATATACAGAAACGGGCAGCGATTTTGCGCCTCCGCCACGCTCTCTGTTGCCATCTTTTTTTGTTTTTATTCCACCCTCATGGAATGAGCCGATTTCCGTTTTCCTGAAAAACGAATTGTAAATTAAAAATGCTACTATAAGAAGGAGGGGTATACTAATGTACAGAAGATACTTTTGTGCCTTTTTCATCAAAGTTCAGTTTTACTTTTCTTTGACAATAAAGGTAGTAAAAAGTTTAATCTAACCTGTCCAGCACAGTACTATTTAGCGTGAGATCCGTCGCACCACGGCTTGTTGTTCGATTTTGTACACCGGCAGATATAGCAACTTGTCTTATCCTCTTCCTTGCCGTCGGGATGGACGACTTTAACGTCTCCCTCTACTTTAAGGGGGCCGTTCTGGATTAATTTTAATATAACTTCTGTAGCCATAATTGTGTTAATTAAATTTTAGGTTTAATCACTATCTTTACAAATATAATAATAAAAAATGTACAGAAAACTAAAAAATTGTGAATTAAGCCGTTTGAC
>CAZREC010000125.1:0-6504 GCA_964599025.1 uncultured Muribaculaceae bacterium
GATGAAGGCCTGAGGGGTGGGCAAATGCGTTTCTTCCGACAATCGCCTTGTTGGGTTGGACAGGCATACGCATGAGAGTGGAAACCTGTCGCGAAGTCTTTACAATTGATTTTGTGTCAATTTCTGTAAATACAGGAATGTCTTTCCGACATTTAATTGCCATTACAACCTCTTCCAGTGCCGTGTTTCCGGCACGTTCGCCAATTCCGTTTATTGTTACCTCAACCTGACGTGCGCCGTTTATTACTCCTGCGAGTGTATTTGCAGTGGCCATTCCAAGGTCATTATGGCAGTGTGTGGATATAATGGCCTTGTGTATGTTAGGGACATTATCTACAAGGTATTTTATCTTTGCCCCGTACTCATACGGGGTGCAATAACCTGTTGTATCCGGTATGTTTACCACTGTTGCCCCTGCTTTTATAACTGCCTCAATTACTCTGGCCAGATATTCATTTTCTGTCCTCCCGGCATCCTCTGCATAGAACTCTACATCTTCCACATACTTTTTTGCATATTTCACACAGTGGATAGCTCTTTCCAGAATATCATCCCTGTTAGATTTGAACTTATGGAGAATATGTGCATCTGATGTACCTATTCCGGTATGGATCCTTTTGTGTCTTGCATAATGAAGAGCATCGGCTGCAACATCTATGTCCTTCTCTACTGCCCTGGTCAAAGCACAGATTGTGGCCCTTTCAATAACCTTAGATATTTCAACTATTGAGTTGAAGTCACCCGGGCTCGATATGGGAAACCCACACTCAATAATATCTACATTAAGAACTTCAAGAGCTCTGGCTAACTCTATCTTTTCGATAGTGTTAAGCTGACAACCCGGGACCTGTTCACCGTCCCTTAGGGTTGTGTCAAATACAAATAGTTTTTCGCTCATAATAATTTATTAAAAAAAACCACCCCGGTAAGAGGTGGTTTATATATTTCATTTAAAATTCTATTTTTCCAAAATTACATAAAACACCCCCTCAGTATTTGACACAAATACAGAGTAGAAGAATGTTCAGTAAAATATTAGAGTTTTGTCTTTCCATAACCGCTGCGAATATAGAAAAAATAATATTACTAATACAAGGCAACAAGCCTCTGATCAAATAAAAATTCGTTTTTTATCTGATAATCACCATCTTTAATTTCATAAATTTCTGAAAAATCTCTGTTATCAAGCTCATCTGGCTGAGAATTCCTATTCTCTTTTCCAAAAAAATTATCGATCTTCATTTTGCTTTTAATTTAAATTATAATGCAAATATGAAGGTCGATAGTGACAACTTGTGACAATGATGGAATTATTTCAATTCTTCAATCTCTTTTATTCCGTTTCTGTTAAGGACCACCCTGTAGCGCTTGAACATATCGAAATCCTGGTATTTCAGCTGTATGATAAAATTCAGGTAATATGCCTTCACCCCCATCAGTTTTTCAATCTCCCCGTTATCTTTTGTAACATAGAGCGGAACCTCAGGATTATCCATCTTGTTGAGGAATGACTGTACGTTTAGCCTTAAAATTTCATTAATTCCGGCAACAAAATAGTTGCTGTTTTCATCCAGTTTCTCTCTGTCAATCTGCAACAGTTTTCTGTAAAGTATTATTTTCTCCCTGGTGTATCTGTTGTCTGCCTCAAGAAGGGCAGATCTGTTTCTTATCTGCATTACCTCCTTTGGTACATTTTTTTCGGAGATGAAGTCAAACCCCTCCTTACTCCATCCTATAATATTCTCCTTAACACTCACGGTTATCTTGTTGTCGAAGTACTTTGCTCTTCTTTTATGGGCAAAATAGTATCTCATAAGATCTTTTATTCTGTCTTTGAGCATATAACTTACAACAAGTGCAACAAAGAATGGCATAGTAAAATTGCCGAATTTCATCTGAAAAGAGAATGCCACGGCTGTTGCAAATATCATTGACACTCCTGCAGCCAGGCTGAAATAAATCTGCTCTATCAGTACTCCGTCCTTTTTCTTTTTTGCCGTAAGAAACAGGTCGCTT
Organism: uncultured Muribaculaceae bacterium; assembly: GCA_964599025.1. GTDB lineage: Bacteria > Bacteroidota > Bacteroidia > Bacteroidales > UBA932 > Bact-08. Next base: position 2,017 of record CAZREC010000125.1, read on the forward strand.
TCTATGAATTTCTTTAAGACTCCTCTTCTGAATACAAGGTCACGGTTTTTATCCGGGCTTTCGAGTGATACTACCGGGTAGCCGTGTTCCTTCTTATGGTTGATTTCTGACTGAATTATCTTTAGTATCTTTTCACGGAACTTGCCGGCAAACTCCTTATTATGTACATTCAGTGATGCCAGAAGAGTATAAAACTGTTGCTCCACTATATTGGACATAAACTCGTCCCCAAATTCAAAATAGTGGTAATGCTCATTGGATACTGTAGGGGTCTTGATGATTTTTGAAAGGGAACGGTACTTTGTGAGGGTCTCCTGCACCTCTTCCAATAAAGTGTCGAACAGAAAGTCCCTGTCATCGGTATGTGCAGTTGTGAAAATATACTTAAGCTGATCTCTGAGCGCACTTTTGAATATTGCGGAAAACATCTTTATCTGATACTCATATTCTGCTAAAGAGCTTCTTGAAGGAAACGATGCCAGATTATTCAAAGAGCTTTCCAGATGCTGCAAAGGCTGTGTGTCGCCCCTGCAAATGTCACGAAGCAGAAAAATTGGAGTAATGAGCCGGATATTATCCCGTATATCTCTGTAAAAATTTTCTCTTGAGTATGTCTGTGAATTGATATCCAGGCTATCCGGTACAAATATCCATGTATTCATGACAAAATTGTTGATTTTCACCTTCCTTCTTGCACGAACGCCAACTTTGAACTCAATAGAGAATTTGTCGTGTATTTTTGCCAGAATATCAATCATAATAATCCATTTGTATAACCTAACCAGTTAAGAACAGTCTCTCCCCATACAAGAATCATAAGCCAGCTTATGACCATCATCGTTATACCAAACTTGAATGTGTCGCTCCAACTGTAGTGGTTAGTTGTATATAACAAAGCTGCGGGCTTACTGTTGAACGGAAGTACATAAACATGTTCAATAAGCAGTGCAACTGGCAGAGCAAGGCTAAGTACGGAATATCCGAACTTTTGCGCCACCCCTATTGCAATTGGAACAAATATCAGTGCCCTCATTGTCTTGGATTCAAACACAAGTGCAGAGAATATCATTGCGGCAGTAAGGATCACATATAAAACCCAGAAAGGAGTGCCGGCACCAATTCCAATAGCTCCGAACAAAACATCGACCAATGTTGACGGAAGTCCGGTTGCCTCCAATCCTGCCCCAAGAGTATATGCCCCGGCAGAGAATAGCAACAGGTGCCACGGGATATCCACATCGTTCCATTTTACTACGCCTATGCCGGGCAGAAGCGATACCACTGCACCCATAAATGCAACTGCGGTCTGGTTTATACCATGTTGCTTGTCAGTTGCCCAAAGAGCCAAAACAATCACAAAGATTGCGATTGCCTTGAACTCTTCAATACTCATCTTTCCCATACTATCAAGCTCATCCTTCAACCGCTTCATCCCCCCCTCAATCTGAGGATGTTTCTCGTTCTCCTTTAAAGGGAATATCAATTTTGTCCCGACAAACCAGCCAATTATAATAAGAATCAGACATAAAGGAAATGCAGCGATAAACCAATCCTGGAAGCTGAAAACACTCCACCCCATTGCACCAGCAATCATAGAGCCCGCCAGCAGATTTGCGCCTGATCCTGTTATAAATCCACTTGCACCGATATTAATCTGAAAAAGGTTCTGGAGAACCAGGTTCCTTCCGAAATTATTCCTGTTTTCTCCTCCGGTTGCTCCGTAGATGGCAGCTATCACCATGAAGATAGGTAAAAGGATAGTTGCCTTCGCGGTTGTTGCCGAGATAAATGCCGATAAAACTATATTAATGACAACAAAGCTGAAAATAACCATCATGGCATTCTTGCCGAACCTTAGAACGAACCACAAAGCGAATCTCTTTGCCACTCTTGTCTTTACCAACATACTCGCAAGTATAAAAGACAATATGTTCAACCACATGACAGGGTGGCCCAATTGTGCATAGGCCACCTTGTCAGTAGTCACTCCGGTTAAAACTATAGCCAGAATAATAATCAATGATGTGAGATAGTTGGGTATGGGTTCGGTGATCCATAAAATGATACCCGAAACAAATATTGCCAACATTGCATAATTAATCCGCGAAAAACCATCCAACCCCAATTCGGTAAATCTTTTTGACGCATCATGTCCCAATGTTGCAGGGTCGAAGCTGTTCAAAAAAGATATGTCCGAAAAAAAATAGAGATAGACAAAGGCTAGAGCAGCTAACGGAAAGCCAATAATGGCCATCCGTTTTTCAAAACCAGATTTGACAAGCTTAGGAAGCTTCTCTATCCGGTAGTTGCTCATATCGAGCGGATCAAAATTATGCTCCCCTACCATTTTGTATAAGGATTTTTCATGAGCATGGAGTTATAATACCTGGCATCGCCAGTTACCTCTTTTCCAAGCCATTCCGGCTTTTCAAAGGATTCGTTTTCTGCCGATAATTCAACTTCCGCTACCGTGAGGCCTAGGTTTTCCCCATAGAACTCGTCAACTTCAAATGAATGAGGGCCCGCTTTTACAATAAAACGTGTCTTATCAATAACCCCGGGTTCACAGATTTTAAGCAGTTCTTCTGCCTCTTCTATAGAGATCTCCTTTTCCCACTCATAACGGCTGGCTCCGGATTCGCTACCTATTCCCTTTATTGTCAAAAAACCTTTATCACCCTTAACTCTCACTCTGACAGTTCTTTCCGGAACAGAACTCAGATACCCCTGAATAATCCTTGTATTTTTAACCGCCAGTGTTTTAAATTCCCCTTTGACAAGGAACTTTCTTTCTATCTCTTGTGCCATAATATTATCAGTTTGCCAATGGTTTGTCTGTCATTCCTATTACTCTCTTTATTGCCTGAAGATAGTTAATGTTTTCAACTCCTTCAAGACCAACATCCTTAATGGTTTTCTTTATGTCTTCCAATTCTGTGGATTCAGAATTGATAGTCATAACTTTAGCTCCATTAATAAGTACAGCTCCTGCCTCACAGATTGTGTCGTTTACCATATATCCCCAACGTTGTTTGTGTACCCGGACAGCCTGCAGATCGGGGTGGTTGTTTACCATTTCAATAAATTCGTCATAAGTATAGGTATCTTTTTTCAGTTCAGGCATTTTAACCATAAATGCAGGAAAAACCTCATTTTTCAATACTGCTGCAGATATTGGAAATTCTCCTTTCATAAGCGGGTTCCACTGTTCCAATCCGTCAATTGTCTGAACGAAGGTCTTGATATCCATCTTCCCGTCTCTTATCTTTGTGTTGTTTATATCATTTGTGCGTGAAATGATATATATCTCATCGCTGTGTCTCTCCCACACCTTCTCAGGAACAGGAACAGAAAACCTTGCCATCCTTGCAATAGCCTTGCTGAAATCCTGACCAAAAGTACGGAACTCAAATCTTGGTTTTGAGATCTCTCCAATCTCCATCTTCTCTTTACTCATTTTCAAAAATATTAATTTATAGTGTTCCTGTTGAATTTGATTTTCCCATTGATCCTACTGAAAAGAGAGTAAGCTCAGTACCTCCGTCGGTCTTTCGGCCGATAGTGTTAGGAGAAGCCCCGGCTACTATCTTGGTACCTGTAAGGTTGTCTAGCAAATCTCTTTGTGCTCCGTTTGAATCAAAAAGATGGTATGAGAAGCCCTTGGTGGCCGACATTCCAAATGTAAAACCATTAACCCCTGTGGCATCCTGAGTTATAACAAGATAGCCTTTCGCCGCAATTTTAGTTCCTGCAGGAATGGTCCAGTTGTTGGCAGCGTCTGTCTGGCTGTCTTTCCTCAGTTTCCATCCGGATAAGTCAACCTCTGTCGTCATTGCATTATAAAGTTCCATAGCCTTCGCATTAGGGTCGCACTCATTTACATAAACCAGTACAGGGGGAGCAACCTTCAACTTTTGTTCTGCAGATGTTGCTACAAATCCATCCTGATTTGTAGCTTCAATAGTTACAACTATGTCTGCATTGTCTACTTGCCCGGGTATGGTTGCAGTATATAATCTTGCTGCACCGGCTGTCATGCTTACAGAAACCACTGTGCCTGAGTTTACTTTGTATTTAGCCACTGCAGAAGTGATGCCTTTAAGATCTGTTATCTTGCAGGTTACACTTATTGCCTGATTGGCTTTGGGTGACGAAGGATTCATTACAATATTTTCGATAACCGCAGGGCCAACATATTGTTCGTCTTTTACGCAACTGTACAATAATGTAATTAATGCTATAGTTGCAAATAATATCTTTCTCATAGTATTCTTAATATTTGTTGATTAAAAGTCAATTTCGAATCTGATTCCAAGCATATGAAAATCTACACCTGCCTGACCATTTGCAGCCGATACTTTTGATGGGACCTTTGTAGGGTTGCCATCAACATCGTATCCGACAAACAATTTACCCTTTCCATTTGCATATCTGTCGTTATTGCTGTACTGGTAGTTCAACATTACCTTTACAGAATTATTTATTTAA
>CAZREC010000126.1:0-6483 GCA_964599025.1 uncultured Muribaculaceae bacterium
CTGCGCAGTGCTACCAAGGAGAACACCCTCTATTCGGTTAACCATGGAACCTACTCAGTGCCGGTAATAGTGGGCGATGAGGGAGATCTTGCCAAGGACCTGCTCTCACTTACAATAAGAAATTCTGACGGTGCAGATGTTCCTCTATCGGTGCTTCTCAAGGAACGCAGGGTGCGGGATCTAAAAAGCATAATCTCGGGTACCGAGGGTGATTTTTACCCGCTTAACCTTAAGATTCCGGACAAAATGGTAAAGGAAGTAATGACCGCTATTGATGAGTTGTCTGATAGTGATGAGACCTTCGATGTTACATTTGCCGGTAGCTACTTCTCAAATCGTGAAATGATAGGAGAGCTCGCAGTGATTCTTGTTGTAGCGTTTCTCCTGCTCTTTTTTATTCTTGCTGCACAGTTTGAGTCACTTATACAGCCACTCATAATCCTGTCAGAAATTGTTGTTTACATATTCGGGGCCCTGCTTCTACTGTGGCTATTTGGTGCGGGCATCAACCTTATGTCTATGATAGGACTGGTGGTAATGTGCGGTATAATAATCAACGACTCTATACTTAAGGTAGACACGATAAACCGTCTTAGAAAGGAGGGTTACTCAACATTGAGGGCAGTTTTCACAGGAGGGTCAAGAAGGCTCAAACCAATCATAATGACCAGTCTCACTACTATATTGGCCATTGCTCCGTTCCTTGTAAGGGGCGACATGGGCTCCGACCTTCAATTTCCTCTCTCGCTGGCACTTATTGGCGGTATGGTTGTCGGAACCATAGTCAGCGTATTCTTTATCCCTGTCTTTTATTATAATATTTATAAAAACCGAGACAAATGAGGCTCCCACCATTCTCAGTAATTCTGGTATTTGTTGTTCTTGTTGTAATGGGTGCAGGCATAATGCCCCTGCTCAACATCCAGTATAATCCCACAATAAGGGAGAAGAACATGTCGGTAAGCTTTTCCTGGCCCGGGGCTTCGGCAAGAGTTGTTGAGGCGGAGGTCACATCTAAACTTGAGGGTGTTATCTCCTCTGTTTCCGGAGTTGGCGAAGTGAGGTCGGTGTCGCGGAAGGACGGAGGGTCAATTACAATCAAACTCAAGTCCAAAGCAAACATAGATGCTGTCCGTTTTGAGTTAGCTTCTCTCATAAGGCGCGTTCGTCCAAAGCTTCCCCCAAACGTGAGTTACCCCTATATCACATACTCATCGCCAAATGAGAGAAGTCAAGGACAAATTCTCACATACACATTAAATGCTGCTCTGCCTACAAATCAGATAGAGCAATATGTCGATGACTATATAATCAAAGAGATATCTCTCATTAAAGGGATACAAAACGTCTCTCTCACAGGGGCATCACCAATGTACATAGAGGTCTCCTTCGAACCGGACGAGATTGCAAAACTCGGAATCTTACCAAGTGACATAACATCAGCAATAACTGCCTATATTGGAAAATCAGATATTGTAGGCAGTGTGGACGGGAACACAATAATGCTCACAACAGAGACAGGCGGCTCCTCTCTGGCAAACATACCTGTAAGAAATTCAAATGGCAGGATTATCAGGCTCGACAATATCACTAAGATAACATACAAGGAGAAAACCCCGGAATTTTACTATAGAATTAACGGGTTGAATACCATTATGATAGGCATTTATGCTGAGAAGAGCGTGAATACACTGGAACTCTGCAAAGAGGTTAAAGAGAAGATGGCTCAGTTGAGCAAGAGTTTCCCCGACAAATTTGCAGCGATAATTTCATACGACTCCTCTATTGAACTGAAAAAAGAACTCAACAAGATTCTCCGCAGGACGCTCTTTTCTGTAATCATACTACTTCTGTTTGTTTTTATAGTAAGCAGAAGCATCCGGTATCTGACCGTTATAGCTGTTACACTGGCGGCGAATGTCTTTATTGCATTCATCTTCTACTATCTGTTCGACCTGGAGATTCACATATACTCTCTTGCCGGTATAACGGTTTCGCTTGGTATTATAATAGATACTAGTATTATAATGATTTCACACTATGGCTATTACCGCGACCGCAAGGCGTTCATTGCCATACTTGCGGCCCTGCTTACCACAATAGGGGCGCTTGCCGTAGTGTTCTTTCTGCCGGAAGATACCAAGAAGAACCTTATCGACTTTTCTGCGGTTCTTATAATTAACCTTGCGGTTTCACTGGCAATTGCCCTCATCTTTGTTCCGGCTCTAATAGATACATATCCGGTTGGAGGTTTACGGAAGAGACAAAGCATAAAAGCAAGGAGAAGAGTAATCAGATTCAATATGCTTTACAGAAAATATGCAACTTTTGGGAAAAATCATAAATGGATATTCATTCTTCTGCTTGTTCTGGGTTTTGGTTTGCCGGTTCACCTGCTGCCAAACAAGATTGACGAGAAATTAAAGGGAGAGGAGGAGACAAGAAAGCTTGCTGTTGTATATAACAAGACAATTGGAAGTTCGTTCTATCAGAACAACCTTAAAGATATTGTAGAGAAGAGCCTTGGCGGCTCCCTCAGACTGTTCCTTAAGAACATGAGAGGCAGGGGTTTTGGCAACAGGGAGCCGAGCAGGAACATATTGTCGATTAGCGCCTCAATGCCAGCTGGATGCACTGTTCAGCAACTGAACGAGATTGTTGTCTATATGGAGAATTATCTGTCGCAGTTTCCTCAGATAGAGAGATTTAACACCAGAGTATCGTCATACAGCAGCGCATCTATTGAGGTTATTTTCAAAAAGGAGTTTGAGTACGGAAGCTTTCCTGCAATGCTCAAGAGCGAGGTTATATCAAAGGCTATCGATTTTGGCGGGGCCAACTGGAGTGTGTACGGGATCAACGATGAGAATTTCAATAACAATGTAGGTTCATACTCCAGCAAATCCAACAGAATTGAACTCACCGGCTACAACTACGACCTTCTTTACAAGTATTGTCAGGAGGCAATCACATCCCTCTCACAGAACCAGCGTGTAAGCGGACCGGGTATCTTTGGACAGGGTGGATGGGGAGAGTTAATGGCGAGAAATGAGTACTTCATAGATTACGATATGGAAAAGATGGCCCAGATGAAGATAAACCCGTCAGATGCTTATAATGCATTGAGCAGTCTGCTGGTTTCGTCTTCTGTACCTGGTTACTTCGAAGGAAATGAGTCTATGAAAATGGAGGTTGTCTCTTCACGAAAAAATGATCTTGATGTTTGGCACCTGAAAAACGAACATCTGAACATGGGTGGGCGGCCGGTTATCTTTTCTGAAATTGGTAATATAGAGATGAGGCAGACAGGAAACGATATATACAAGAAGAATCAGCAGTACAGTCTTACTGTCGCTTATGATTTTATTGGCCCGTATGAACTTTCAAGCAGGGTGAACAAAAGAGAGGTGGAGCGCTTGAACAAAGAGGTTCTGCCATTGGGTTTCAAGGCCGGCTCCGGTAACCCCGGCTGGTTTTTCGATAACGCAACATACTTCTGGGTGCTTTTCATAATTATTGCAATAATTTACCTTATCTGCGCCATCCTTTTTGAATCGATAGTTCAGCCACTTATAATCATACTGCTTATTCCGATATCGTTCATAGGTCTGTTTCTCACATTCTACTTTACGGAATTTTCATTCGACCAGGGAGGGCTGGCGGCACTTATAATGCTGAGCGGAATCTCGGTTAATGCCGGTATATACATCATAAACCAGTACAACATCCAAAGGAAATACGAACACGGGAGACGATCGTCACTCTCCGACTTCATAAAGGCATACAACCACAAAATAATCCCTATCATGCTCACAATCCTCTCAACCGTTCTCGGGCTAATACCATTCCTGTTCGACGGCAAGAATGAGGTCTTCTGGTTTGCATTTGCCGTAGGAACAATGGGAGGGCTTGTCTTCTCAATAATCGGAATAATTTTCTTCCTACCAATCTGGCGGTTTCAGGACAAAGTGATTTAGCGTGGCACGATAAGTGGTATTAATCACATATTCAGACTGGTATAATTACTAAACCTGATATTTTTAAAACAAACATGTACGATTTGCCAGTTGTTTTAAGAAAAGCTTGTATATTAGCACATTACAAATAAGTTTTCTGTAAAAGCCTCACGAAATAATTTCGTATCACGTTCATTATATGATAGTTGTGAAAACAACTGGCAGATCAATTTTTTTTGCTGTTTCACATGATTTGCCAGACATATGGGAAACTTTAAGAAAGTTTTCCGTTGTTGAAGAGGATTCAAAGAGCCCAAGAAGGTATGTGTCGGCAAGATTTGCCGACACATGGTTTTATATTCAGCTGCAGATAAGGCATTTACTAAATGCTTTGGCAGAGCTGTTAGCAAATAATTGATTAACAAACGAATGCGTATTAGTCTCATTATAAGCGAAGTGCTAACCCCTCTGCCAGAGTCTCTGGCAGAGGGGTTAGCATATGCGTGATTTTCAAATACTTGAAAAAATGGTCTGAAAATCAAGTAAATATACAACACGCAAATTATCAGACAACTACTAAAAGCTTTGGCAGAGCGATTAGTGCAACTTTGAAATTACAGAGATCCAACTTTGGAATTGCATAAAAACTACCTTCTTTAATATTTTTACAATAACAAGATCGCATCAAAGAATTTCACTGATATTTACTATTTTTGTCCATTATGCAAAAAATCCCGGCTATTATAATATCATGCCTGCTACTCTCATGCTCATCATTCAAGGGTGAGCAGGGTAAGATTTACGATAAACTGCAAGAATGGGATAAGATACTGTACGAAAAGCCGGAAGAGATTGTGGATAGTCTTGCAACTCTGAGTTTAAAGGATATGTCTAAGAAAAATAGAGCATATTATTCACTTTTATATACTATTGCAAGAAATAAAGTTGGTATAACTGAAACAGATGACTCAGTTATTTCAGTTGCCGTAGAATGGTATAAAAATAAGAAAGTCTACAGAAATACCTGCAGATCTATTCTTTACAGGGGACTTGTGATTGACAGGACTAACCGTAATGACTCATTGTTGTATTATAAATTACTAGAGGCAGAAAGAACTTTTTATAATAAAAATGTTCAGGACAATGACTTTAAGTGCCAGATTTACACTTTACTGGGACGTATTTATTTGACTAATAGAATATATTCACCTGAAGAAATCGCTTTTGACAGAACACATAGAGTTTCGGAAGAGTATATTATAAAGAGCCTGGCTATTAATAATAAATTATCTAACAAAATTGAGACACAAAAAGCCAAGCTGGAACTGTCTCAAATAAAGGTGTTACAGAAAAAAGATAAAGAGGCGCTGGCTATTCTTAACTCGTTTGGTGACCTGGAACAATTGTCTCCATTTATAAGATACAATCTATACAGAGCATATTATTATTATATATATTCACAAACTAGTTTAATTGACCATGAAAAAGCAATATTTTATCTTCATAAGATAATTGAAATAAGAAAGAAAAACAACAGATTTGAACCGATGCTATCTCATTTTTACAGATTAACTGCCAGATCTTTCTTATATATTAACAAAGTCGACAGTTCTCTTTTTTATGCAAAACTGGCAGTTAAAACAGCTGAAGAGGCCAACGAAAAGAATTCGTTTGTAAATTACAAACTGTTAGCTGATATTTATGCTTCTGTTGGAGATTTCAAGTCGGCAAATGAAAATAGTAAGGAATTTTTTACTAGTTACTTAAGAACATCATCTCTACAAGATACAAAATTATTAAGAAAGACTAAGTTTGAGTTGTCAGAGGTGAAAGATATTCTTAAGAGAGAGAAAAGTATAACCAAAATCCTGACCATATCAAGTTTTCTTCTAGTTGCTTGTTTTTCACTAATCATTATACGGTCAAGAAAAAAAAACCGACGAGCTTTGAAGGAACTTGCTTACTGCCAAAATCAGATAGCTGATCTAGACGACGAGCTCAAGAAAACCAAATTCATCAAACTTCTTCATGAAACATTGGTGGGGGCTCTCCCCAGGTTTATAGATGATATTAACAAACAGGCAAGCAGAAGCAGAAAGTATTCACATGAATTATCAGATGATTTAAATAGTTCAATAAATAGTATCCGTTCCCATACAAAAAGCAATTTTTCTGCGATAACTCATACTAAGTCCTTTTTAATTGCCAACCCAAATGTAAAATATCTGATTTCTCTATCTGATATGGAAATCATTATTCTGGTTTTGTTCGATCTCAAATTCAACTCTAAGGAAATTGCAGATTTGCTCAATACTACACAATCGAGTGTAAGAGCTATAAAAACAAGGATAAAAGAAAAAATTCTCTTAACAGAGGGGCTACCATTCAATCCTGAAAACACCTTCCGGATCTTCTCGAAAGACCAGAATCAACGCAGCTAAAACTCAAAAAATCGAATAAATAACTAGAATCGATATAAATATTAGTATTATATAAATTTAAAGATATCTTTCGGATTAAATTGAGA
>CAZREC010000127.1:0-6374 GCA_964599025.1 uncultured Muribaculaceae bacterium
AGATCCAATAAACACACCTGCCAGAACCTTAGGATTCATAAGGTTAATCTGATAATACTCCATAAAATCAGGAATAGTTGCCTCTGCAACATTCACAACTTTGCCTGCAACCTCTATGGTTGTCTGTCCAATATGAGCCAGTCCGATTTTCACCTCCTCAAGATATGAAGCCAAAAGAGCAAGAGCAGTAAGGGCAGCAGAACCAATAGCAAAACCTTTTCCTGTAGCTGCAGTTGTGTTCCCCAATGCATCAAGAACATCTGTACGTTTGCGAACCTCTGGATCAAGTTTGCTCATTTCTGCGTTTCCTCCTGCATTGTCTGCAATCGGACCATAAGCGTCGGTAGCAAGTGTAATTCCTAGTGTAGAGAGCATGCCGACAGCAGCTATTCCAATACCATAAAGACCAAGGCTAAGGTTATGAGCAGTAAGCATACCAGTCACGTCAAAATTGATCGCACACAGAAAAGAGATAATGATAGCAGCAGCAATAGTTATTACAGGAATGGCAGTTGAGATCATACCCAAACCGATACCTGAAATAATTACTGTAGCGGGGCCGGTATTTGAACTCTCAGCAATCTTCTGAGTAGGTTTGTAAGAGTGTGAAGTGTAATATTCTGTTGACTGACCGATTATTATACCTGCTAAAAGACCTGTAACAACCGAAAAGGAGATTCCAATCCAATTATCAATTTGTAAAATATACAGAATTGCAAATGTAGATATAGCAATAAGTACAGAGCTAAGATTAACGCCAAAACCCAATGAACGGAGAAGCTCCTTCATTCCTGCACCCTCTTTGGTCTTTACTACAAATATTCCAATAATTGAAAGAATGATTCCAACAGCAGCAATAAGCATTGGTGCAAAAACAGCCTTCATCTGAAGTTCCGGTGTTAGATAGAAAGCAGATGCACCTAAAGCAGCAGTAGCCAGAATTGAGCCACAGTATGATTCATAAAGGTCGGCGCCCATACCGGCAACATCACCTACGTTATCTCCAACATTGTCCGCAATTGTAGCAGGATTGCGGGGATCGTCCTCAGGAATACCTGCCTCAACCTTACCAACAAGGTCGGCACCTACGTCAGCAGCTTTTGTATAAATACCACCGCCCACTCTAGCAAAAAGAGCCTGAGTAGAAGCACCCATACCAAAGGTTAGCATGGTGGTTGTAATTACAACAAGCTTCTGAGCTCCGGTAACATCTACAAAATGGTTGAGAAGCATATACCATAATGATATATCCAACAGTCCAAGACCCACAACAACAAGACCCATAACGGCCCCGGAGCGAAACGCCAGCCTTAATCCACTGTTAAGCGATCGCATAGCGGCATTTGCAGTTCTTGCAGAGGCATAAGTAGCAGTTTTCATACCAATAAAACCTGCAAGTCCGGAGAAAAAACCTCCTGTAAGGAAAGCAAATGGCACCCAAGGGTTCTGAACACCCAGACCATAGGCCATAAATGCAAAAAACAGACTGATTACAATAAACACTATAAGAACAACCTTGTATTGTTGTTTCAAGTAGGCCATTGCACCTTTTCTGACATGGGCAGCGATCTCCTTCATAGTATCCGTTCCCTCGCTCTCCTTCATCATCTGTTTAAAAAAATAGTAGGCAAATGCCAGTGCCACCAGGGATGCCACAGGCACAAAATAGAATAGAATTTCTGTTGTCATAGAATATGGTTTTAGAATGATTTTTCTACAAATTGCTCGTCAGGAATTGCATTAATGATGCTTTTCGCGACTCTCATCAGGTTTTCTTTAGGTCCGGTTGAATAAAATATGGTTTGTGTGAGTGGATCGGGCTTCTCATCCGAAACCACTCCATGTTGCTGCAAGGTATTATATGTATGAAGGGCGACTGCAGGCGCAGGGTCAACGATCACGACATCATCGCCGGTTATCTTTCTGATTTCATCTGTAAGAAAAGGATAATGGGTACATCCAAGGACAATATGGTCGACACCCTCTTTAAGCATGGGCTCTATATAAAGTTTCAAAAGAGCTATGGTTTCAGGAGCAGATGTCTTTCCTGCCTCCACAAGCTCCACAAGCCCTGTTCCAGCCTTTTCTATGACTTTAATATCAGAAGCAAAGCGTTCCAGGGTTCTGTGATATAATTTGCCATTAAAAGTGCCGATTGTGGCAAGTACACCAATGACTCCGCTTTTTGAGTGCAGGGCAGCAGTCTTTACGGCCGGCTCCATACCTATAAACGGGATATCATAGTTCTTTCTCAGGGAATCTATTGCTGCTGCGGTTGCAGTGTTGCATGCAACAACAATTATAGAGGCTCCCTGTGAGATAAAAAAATCGGTAATTAATGAAGTACGCTCTATAACCTCCTCCTGTGGTCTTGGACCATAAGGACAGTATGCATTATCTGCCAGATAAATAAAATTGAAGTCAGGCAGAATTGCAATAAGCTCTCTCCATACAGAAAGCCCCCCTACTCCGGAATCAAATATTGCTATAAGTGATTTATTTGCCTTACAATTTTTCATAAAAAACGGCCGCCCTATTAAAGAGCGGCCGTAAAGTTAAAAAAAATCTTATAAAAGAATATTATTTGGTTGTTTTTGTCTGTCCCTGCTGAGCTGCTGCCTGATCTGCCTGAGATGGAACAGGCATAGGTTTTTTGTCTGCAGGAATCTTAAGTATTGTTTTTGCCAAAGGCATTACATCTGTACTTTGTGCCTCATTAAAGAAAGGAATAGATCCTGTTGAAACGTCAAAAATATATGTAAAACCATTATCCTTACCAATTTTTATCAGGGTTTCATTTGCTTTCTGATATACAGGGGCAAAAAGAACCTGTTCCATTTGGCGATACTCCTGTTGTGCATTAGCCTGAAAAGCCTCAAATCTGGCTTGGATCTGCTGAAGTTCTTTTTGTTTGTCCTCCAGAACAACTGCTGTCCATGTCGCTTGTTTTTGTTGATAAATATTCATTTTTGTCTGGAATTCAGCTTGAATATCGTCCATATCTTGTTGAAGTTGCTTTCCGTATTTGTCCATTTTTAGAATAGCACTGTCTCTGTCAGGCATAAGAGATATCAGTTCCTGAGAATTGATATGTCCGAATTTGAAAGTCTGAGCAAAAGATGTGCTTGTGGCAAAAACAAAAAGAATCAGTAATAATTTTGAAAAATGTTTCATATAGATAAATATTATTGGTTTTACTAAAGTATGTTTAGTTTCTTTAAAACTCTTGGTGTTAAATCGTTAGCAGGATTATTATATATAATACCCTGTGCTGTTGCTATGTCAAATACCAAAATTATGCCACCCTCAACCGCTACCTTTTCAATAGCTGCCTGAACCCTGTCTTTAACAGGAGTTAAAAGTTCAAGGGACCTTTTTGAGAGTGCCCCCTCCTGTCCGAAAAAGGTCTTTTGCAACTCTTTGGCCGCTCTCTCCTTTTTGATGATCTCGCTCTCCCTCATCTCTCTCTGAGATCCTGAAAGAGTTTGCTTCTCTGCCTGATACTGGTTGTACATACTCTCTACAACCTTCATCTCTGCATCAATCTGTGCCTCGTATTGTTTTTTCAGTCTGTCAATCTGCTGTTGGGCAGTTGTATATTCCGGGATAGCCTGAAGTATTTTTTCTGTGTTTACATATCCGAAAGTCTGCGCTTTGACAAATGCCGAAGAGGCAAGAATTACAAGAGTCAATAAAAATAATTTTCTCATAATATATTCAATTAAGCGTTATTAAAACTGCTGACCTATAACAAAGTGGAAGTTGCTGCCGCCTTTCGCCTTACCTGAAACAGGGTCGAAACCGTATCCCCAGTCAATACCAAGCATACCAACAATAGGCAGAAGAACCCTTACGCCAAAACCTGCCGACCTCTTGATTGAGAAAGGATTGAAGTCCCTTATGTCTGACCAGCAGTTACCTCCCTCCAGGAATAGTAGTGCATAAATAGTTGACTGTGCCTGTAAAACAAGCGGGTATCTTAGCTCGAGTGTGAATTTGTCATATACGTTACCGGCATAAGCATTGTTCACCATAGGAGTAAGAGAAGAGTTTGCGTATCCCCTCAGACCAACAACTTCAGACCCGTAAGTATTGTAACCCGACATTCCGTCGCCACCAACCACGAAGCCTTCGAACGGCGAGTAACCCAGTTTACGGTTGTACAGACCAAGATAGCCAAAGTATGCACGGGTCATAAGAACAAGGTCACCTGTGAGAGCAGTATATTGTGTACCCTTGAATGTCCATTTATGGTATTCTATCCATTTGTACTTCTTGGCATCGGTCATGTTCTTGTATTCTGTATCTGCCGGTCTGAAAGCCGAGTAAGGAGGAGTAATCTGAAGACCCAGCTGGAAATCAGAACCGCTTCTAGGATATACAGGCTGGTCTGTTGAGTTTCTCTGGAGCCTTATCTTGTAACTGATGTTGTTTGAAAGTCCGTCCGAGAAGAGGAAGTTATATTGCCAGTCCGTAAGTCTGTACGATTGCGCACTTAATTCATTGTATAATACGAACCAGTTATCCGGCCATTTCAGTCTTGTTCCTATACCGATTGTTGCACCAAACACCTCCATGCTCTGATTTGAGTTCTGGTAGAAGTAAGATGAATTAGTCTGTCTGGTGTAGTACGTAGAAACATTCAACGAAGTTGGCTTGTTGCCGAATAGCCATGGTTCAGTAAAGCTGGCTGTAAGAGCAGTATAATATGAACCATTTGTCTGGAACCTTATTGCAAGTTGCTGTCCGTCACCAAGTGGAACAGGACGCCATGCCGATTTCTTTAAAACTCTCTTGATAGAGAAGTTGTTGAAACTAAGCCCCAAAGTACCAACAAATGTATTTCCGCCCCAGCCCCCTGCAATCTCGAACTGACTGTTTGACTTCTCCTCAACATTGTAGGAAACATCAACAGTGTTGTTGTTCTGGTCGGGGATAATACTGATCGCGCTAGGTGTACTCAGTTTTTCCGGTTCAAAGTGACCCATGGACGCAAGCTCCCTAAGTGAACGCTCAACCTCGGACTGGCTGTAAAGATAGCCCGGCTTTGTAAATAGCTCCCTTCTGGCAATCTTTTCATGGGTAATACTGTTGCCGTTTATTATTATACGATTGAAAGTAGCGGGTTTGCCCTCATAAATTCTCATCTCAATATCAACAGAGTCGCCGTCTATCTTAACTTCAACAGGAGAGACACGGAAAAAGAGAAATCCGTTGTCGGTATAAATTTTTGTAACATTTCCCTCTTCTGCACTGAACAGTCTCTTCTCCATTGACACCACGTCGTATATGTCACCCTTCTTTATACGCAGGATACTATTCAGATACTCGGTAGTAAAAATTGAGTTGCCGGTCCATACAATATTTCTGAAGAAGTACTTCTTACCCTCATCTATTTTTAAATTGATGCCCATTCTGCCTGTTTCCAGATAGTAGATTGAATCCTTAACTATCTTGGCATCTCTGTAGCCTCTTTCGCTATATTTCTCAATAAGCAGGCCCTTGTCCTTCTCGTACTCCTTTTCGTTAAACTTCTTGCTTGAGAAGAAGTTCCAAAGCCTCATATCCTTTGTCTTCTTCATTGCAGAGGCAAGCTTGGACCCCTTTATGTTGTCGTTGCCCTCAAAGATGATGCTCTTGACCTTAACTTTTGTCTTTCTGTCCACACAGAATGTAACCTTAACAGCGTTCTGGACAGTTGTATCCATCTCCTGTTTAATGCTTACCTCTGTCTGGAGGAAGCCTTTGTCCACATAATACTTTCTTATAATTTCGGAAGTAGAGGATATGATATAGTCAGAAAGCTCGCTTCCCCTTCTTAACTTAAGTTTATCATTAAGATCAGATTTCTCTGTGTTCTTTATACCTTCAAATTCCCATCTGGAAACCCTTGGACGCTCACGCAAATTGATATTTAGAT
The DNA here is from genome assembly GCA_964599025.1 of uncultured Muribaculaceae bacterium. GTDB lineage: Bacteria > Bacteroidota > Bacteroidia > Bacteroidales > UBA932 > Bact-08. Next base: position 5,921 of record CAZREC010000127.1, read on the forward strand.
ATGCAGTATCCTTTACAGTGTAGTCTATGTACAAAGAGACATCTGAGAACCACTTGGACATCCATATTCTTTTTATGATAGCCGAGACCTCTTCACTGGGAATCCTTACAGTATCGCCAACGGCAAATCCTGTATACGATAAAACCTGTTCCGGTCTTAGGTACTGAATACCTGAAACCTTGATTCCTCCAATGATATAATCTTTTGGTTGATTGTAATCTACGATTGTAGATCTTACAATAGAACTATCCTGGGCCAATACCTTGTTAAAAGGCGCAATTATTGCTACTAGTAAAATTACTGCTAACGACTTCATTTGCAATTTCTGACTGTGAAAACGCAAATATAAGCTATTATTTGTATTCAATGCCTGTTAATTTAGATTATTTATCTGGTCTCCTGTTTTTCCAAATCTTCTCTCCCTGTTCTGGTAATCCACTATTGCTTCGTACAA
>CAZREC010000128.1:0-6354 GCA_964599025.1 uncultured Muribaculaceae bacterium
TTAAAATTTCACCTTTTTTTGCCTGCATTAATAAATTAAACAAACCCTGATCCGCAGCTTGCTGATCGCTGAAGATAGAATAATCAGGGGGCGGAACTGAACCGAATAGTCTGGTATGAGCAGGATTAACTTTCAAAGTAAATCCATTAGCATCTACAACCTGAATAGAAATCGGGTTTTTATCTATGATATCCTTAAGAAAGTTTTCAGACTGCTTACGTTCTGTAATGTCTCTTACGACTGAAATAACTCTGTTCAATCCTCCAATAACAGAGAATTTCAAGGACACTTCAACCCAAAATATTTCACCGTTTTTCTTTTTAGCGAGCCATTCAACTGTTTGTGGTTCACCCTGAATAGCTTTAGAGATAAGTTCCTGGGCTTTTTCTTCGGTATAAGGCGGTATATTGGCACTAATATCACCGATATTGCCGTTGAGAATATCCTCAACAGAATTATAGCCGTACATTTCAGCAGCTATTTCATTAGCATCAATCATCTTCCCGGTTTGGGCATCATCAATAAAAATAGCTTCACTGGTAGAATTATAAATCTCTTTGAATTTAAGTTCGCTTTCTTTAAGAGTTTGTTCTGCTTGTTTTCTGTCATTTATTTCATGTTTTAGTTTTAGGAGGTAGATCAGGGTTATAGTGATAATGGCCAGGATAATCAGAAGGACAAGGAGATAAAACCAGAAAGTTTCCCAGAAGGGAGGAGTGATGATTATCTTAATTTCGGTTGGTTTAACATTCCAGATATTGTCACTGTTAGTTGCTTTGACCTTGAAAGTATAATGTCCACCATCGAGATTAGTGTATGTGGCAAAGCGTTTTTTTGCATCGGTATATCTCCATTCTTTATCGAATCCTTCGAGCATATAAGCATAATGAATGACTTCCGGGGCAGAGTAGTGCAGGGAGGCAAATTCAATAGAAAAAACTGAATTTGTATAAGGGAGGGTGATCTGATCAGCTTCGGTAATGGATTTGGGTAATATGCCATTAGTTGTTGGTTTTACAGATTGATTCAGGAGATAAAAATCTGTCAGAACAACAGGAGGAATATAAAGGTTGTCGTTGATCTGCTCTGGGTAAAAGGCATTGAATCCATTTAATCCGCCCCAAAGCATTTGACCATCAGAAGCTTGGAAATTGGCATTAGCACGAAATCTTCTATTTTGCAAACCATCGTCGATATTGTAATTTTTGAATATTTCCTTTTTAGGATCAAATTTGGATACTCCATTAAAAGTACTGACCCACAGCATGCCATGTTTATCTTCCATAATGGACATGATGGCATCATTATTCAGACCGTTTTTTGGACCATATTGTATAAAAGTATTCTTATACTTATCAAATTTGTTTAAACCGGCGATGGTGCCTACCCAAAGGGTACCGGTTTTGTCGATAAAAAGTGAAACTGAAGTATTATTACTGAGACTGTTAGGATCATTTTCATTGTGCACAAAGCGGGTAAAAGTTTCAGTTTGGGGGTTGAATTTGTTTAATCCCTGAAAAGTTCCCAACCAAAGATTTCCCTCACTATCTTCCACAATAGAGGACATCACATCACTGCATAAGCTATTAGGGTTTTCCGGATTACATTTGTAATTAGTAAATTGCTTTGTTATGGGATTATATTTATTTAATCCGCCTCCCCAGGTACCGATCCAAAGAGTACCTTTGCGATCTTGGTAAATGGGAAAAATAAAGTCAGAGCTAAGAGCACCTTTGACCGAATTAGCACGGAATTTGGTAAAAGAGTCGGTATTCGGATCATACAGATTTAGACCGCCGTTTTGGGTACCTATCCACAATTTGCCGGAGCGGTCTTCATAGATGGTATAAATAGTGTTATCGCTGATACTGCCAGGCTTAGTCGGGTTATTTTTATAGTTAACAAAACAGTTCTTTTTAGGGTCAAAGCGATTCAACCCGTCGTCCAGAGTTCCAATCCAAAGAGTGCCGGATTTATCTTTACAAATAGCAGAGACATAATTCGTACTCTGGTTTAAGGGATTATCATATTTGATTTTATAGTGGGCAAATCTTTGTTTCATTTTATCAAATTTGTTCAGACCATTACCGGTACCAATCCAGAGAATCCCGGAATTATCCTGCATTATTGATGTGGCCTGATTATTGGAGAGACTTTGAGGATTATTTGGTTCATTTTGATAATGCCTGAATTGCCCGGTATCCTTTTGGAAAACATTCAATCCTGCATTCGTACCGATCCAAAGCTGACCGGATGCATCCTCGAAAACACAGTTTACAGAGTTTTGATTGAGACTGGTGGGATCTTTAGGATTGTTTTGATAGTGGCTGAATACCCCTGTTTTTCTGTTCCATTTGTCAAGGCCTTTTCCATATACACCGATCCAGAGAAACCCCTGATTATCTTCTCTTATGGCAGTAATATTATTTCCGCTCAGGCTGTTGCTGTTGTTTGGTTCAGCCTGATAAGAGGTGAATTTGCCGGTTTCAAGGTCGAATTTATTCAGACCACCTTCAGCAGTGCCAATCCATATTATTCCTGTTTTATCCTGGAATAAGGTTGTAATTTGATTATAACTGAGAGAGTTTGGATTATTTATCTGGTGTTGATAACGAATAATGTTTCCGGATTTAGCATCAATTTTATTCAGGCCTTTATCGGTACCGACCCAAAGATTACTGTTTTGGTCTTCATAAAGGCAAGTGATATTATCACTACTAAGGCTGTTAGGTTTTTTAGGATCATGTCGATAATGGACAAAATTCTCGTTAGCTCTGTCATATCTATCCAGACCTTGAGCTGTTCCAACCCAGAGATTGCCTTTTTTGTCAGAGCAAAGTGCAGCGATATATCCATTACTCAGGCTGCGAGGATCAGACATCTCATTTTTAAAAATTCTGATACTGTTACCATCGTATCTGTTTAAACCAGCCTGTGTTCCGATCCAGAGAAATCCCCGAATATCCTGGGCAATACAAAGGATAACATTTTCGGAAAGACCATGTTCCATGGAAATACGGTCAAATTTAATTTCAGGTTCGTAGTTCTTAAGGGATGAGTTAAGAGCGAAAGAATGAAAAATCATAAATAAAAAAATAATAGTAAGGAGGGATTTTATATACCATCCGTTTGAATTAGTCAGAGAATTCATCAATACTCCTCCTCTCCAATCAATAAGGTACAAAGTTTGCACTACCTTATTGAAATATAAGTTGTAATTTAGATGATTTTACTTTTATAAGTCAAGAGGTTTATTTGGTTTTAGATAAATTTACAGATGTTTTTGGAGAATTATTGAGCAAATTATTGAAAAGGTGTTAGGACTTGACAATATCTTTCCATTGTTTATATTATTAAGGAATAGAATTGATTATGTGGAGGCTGAAATGGCAAAGAAGAATTGCTGGGAAGTGAAAAATTGCGGAAGAGAACCAGGAGGAGCTAAGACTCTGGAATTTGGTGTATGTCCTGCAGGTACAGAAGAGAGAACAGATGGTATTCACGAGGGAAAAAATGCCGGTCGGTGTTGTTGGGTGGTTTCCGGTACTTTGTGTGGTGGAAAAGTGCAGGGATCTTTTGCAGCAAAATTGGGGAATTGTATGGATTGCGAATTCTATAAAAGTGTGAAGAGTGAAGAAACAAATGTAGTAAGTACTAAAGAAATTCTGAAGAAATTGGAGAGTTAAGGGAAAGTCATGAGTAGAGAAGTAGGGGCAAATAATATTTGCCTATGGCAATGATAATAGAAGTGCAATAGAGGGGAACTTCGACAACCCATCCCCGACCCTTCCCTTTTAATAAGGGAAGGGGGTGAAAACAGGTGATGCATTCTGCTTGTGTGAATTGGTGTAAGAAGGAAAAACAAAGTTTTTTCAAGCAAGTCCTTGCCCTTTTAAGGGAAAGGATTTAGGATAGGGTTATCAGCGAAGTGAAAAGAAGGCAAAAGGACTGACTTTAAATCCATCTGAATTACAGAACTACAAGGATTTTTGATGTCAAGAATTTGAATTTAAGGGGCAAATAATATTTGCCCCTTTGTATTTTCATTAGCTCGTTATTTCAAATCTGTATCTTATGACTACAGGTTTGAGAGCATCAACACCTGGAAAATGATATCTGAACCATATGCTGGACGCTAGTCCTATTTGATGAGAAGCATTTTCTTCTGCATTTGGAATTGCTGGGTAGAGATCTTGTAGAAATATACACCTGATCCGACAGAATTATTGCTTTCATTTTTACCATTCCAGACGATTTTATGGTTGCCTTTATCCAGAGATTTAGCGAGTAGTGTTTTAACAAGTTCACCTTTTAGATTATAGATTTTTAAGCTTACATTCTGTTTGTCTTTAAGGCTGAAACTGATACTTGTCTCGGGATTGAAGGGATTGGGATAATTGCCGTTTAAAGAGTTTGTAAAAGCTACTTCATTGTTATCCTGAGCTCCCACAAGAGAGACGAGATTGGAAGCAGGGGATTCGATATTGCCGGTATATACAGCTTTAACAGTATAGTTCCAAGTACCATTTGGGACATTTTCATCTGCAAAAATGGTCTCTGTAATCAAATTATTATTCAGTTGGATGTTGTTTTTGAAGACTCTATAACCAAGTAAGGATCTGTTCATTTGGATATTAGCGACATAACCCTGGATATTCCAGTTGTAATCTTTAGCAGGATTAAGGTCGAAGAGAGAAGTCCAGCCACCGTCCCAGAACATGACATTACCTTTGTGATTGACAGCCGGGCCGGCATCTGTTCCTGCCGGGAAACCTGCAGAGGTACTGTAATCGATTCCGAACCATAATTCCTGATTAGCATTGATTAAGACGGGATTTGTCAAGATAACTTCATTCCATTGGTCAGCAACAATATTTGAGACAACCTGTTCATTCACGATTGTTCCGGCAAAGCCAAGAGTACCGCCTGTCCAAACTTTCAGGGTATAGATGCAATTCAGGGTATGGGGCCAGAATTTAACCTGAGTAAGGTACATTTGATTATAATTGGTGAGATCTTCAGGAGTGAAACGTACTGCAGCAGAGAAAGGTTGAGCACTGGCATCTGCAGTTCCAATGTTATATGTATGTTCACCACTATCCCAATTAATCCAGGAAGCAGGTTGAGAGCCGGGAGCCTGCCAGTTAAGGTTTACATTGTTATCTTCGTATATTGCAGTCAGGTTGGTTGGTGGTAATAGAGCGTCGCCATATTGCAAGGTAACAGTGTTGGAGGGTTGAGAAAAACCTTCCGGATTTTCATATGCAGCCACCACGTAATAAGAATATACCTGATTGAGGGAAATTTGATTATCAATGTAGGTTGTAGTACCAGGAGTTAAAAGATAGAAAGTTACATCAGAACCGACTCGATAAAGATAAAACATACTCAGTATTGGAGTAGTATCAACCGGAGCTGTCCAGTTTAAGACGATAGATTGACCGTTAATTGTACCGTTAAGATCGGTTGGTCTTGGAAAGGATATGCGGAAATCATTCAGACTTCTTGCTGTAAGACTGATTTGAGAGGATGTCCGGGAAGCTATCCCAATAATGGTTTGAGGTAGGATGGGAATAGCAGTACCGGCATAGTCGGCATTTTGCAGGAAGGCTCTGAAATATGAGCTGTCGGTTACATCGGTGATTCTGTAGGATTGATTGAGGGCAAATGTACCAGCAGGGATGAAATCTATATTCATGACTTTAATCAGGCGTGCTTCATAAAGGTTGAAATTCTGATTCAATTGTGCGAGGTTGATAATAATTGGTTCAGGAAAGTTGCCTGTAGAACTTGTATTGGCAAGATTGAAAACAGGAACAAACTGGAGCATGGAATCAAAAGTGATCAGTCTGCCGATCAACCCTGTTAAACCGTCACCGACAACAGTAGGGAGAGACAGGACATTGTTTAGATCATCGAGCATAATCCCGGCTTGAGAGTCCTGCACGAATTTTTGGTTACGGAAAGAATGTTGTGCCGTAATGATAACTTCAGAGGTCAGTTTATAAAGAGTTGTATTATCGGCTGCTTGGCTTCTGAGTTCGGTTAAGCTGTTTACAACAACTGGGAAATTGTATGTAGCGGTGGCGATAGCACTTGGGAGTAGCCCGGTGGCAGTTGCCATAGCTTTTATTACTGTGGAAGAATTAATAGTCAGAGGACCGGTAAAGGGATTCACACCCTCGACAGGATTGGTGCCATCTGTGGTGTACCAGATGGATGATTCCGGGGAAGCACAAGTAATGTTTACCTGGACAGGATCAAGGTAATTACCGCTTTCGGGAGTAATGACAGGAGTTGCTGCCATTTCAGTGGCATTGACTACAGTAAAAGATTGTTCAACGGCAAAAGCTG
>CAZREC010000129.1:0-6337 GCA_964599025.1 uncultured Muribaculaceae bacterium
AATTTTGATAATTAAAATTTCACCAAAGTTTAATTAGATAAATTTTCCTTTTATTTAAGTTAATTAATAAGTCCGACTAATACTAAGACGCTGAAATCAGTCAAATCGCTGCATGCTTTACATTAAAATTCAACTGTAATTCCGATTGTAGGAACAATTGTTCCCTCAGTCAGCTGGATCCTCTTCATCTGATAGCGCTGTTCACTATAGGGTGCATCGGGGTTCAGTATTGTTCCTGTGCTCACAAGAACATCGGCATTACGAAACTTTGTATTGAGAGCATTTTGAATGTCAAGGTAAATCTTAAGTGCAAACTTGTTAAAGAAGAACTCTTTGTCCACTCGTATATCGAGTTGATTAAACTGATTGAGATATAGCGAATTATATAATCCATAGTTGGGATATGCCCGTCCGCTTGCGTTCCATGCTGCTACAAGGGAAGATTTTTCTTCGTCAAGTGGCGTATACGGATTGCCTCCTGAATAGCGGAACTTGGCCCCGATAAGGAAGTTTGATGGAAGCTTGTACCCAGCAGATATGTTCATGAGCCTGCGAGTGTCCCAGGTTTTTGCTTTCCACTCTCCGTCGGCCGCGCGGAACTGGCTGCGGAAAAGTGTAACGGAACCCAGAAGATTGAATTTGTCTGTAACAAACCATCTGACAGAGAGTTCCGAACCGTAGGCGCGGCCCCTTATTGTAGACGTAACCTCTTCGTTACCAACAGTTCCATAGTTTATACCCTTGCCTTCAACAGGAATACCGTCGGCAACAGAATAGAGACCATTAAAGTTCCACTTATGAAAAAGTTCCAGAGTCATTTGAAGACCCGATCCATTCCTGTAATCGGTGCCAATAACTACCTGATCGGAACCTAGATATTTAATATTCTTGTTTGACAGGTTGCCATTTGCATCTTTGTAGCCCATTGCTGTGTATGGAGGAAGTTGATAATAGCGTCCGGCACTTGCATTCAGGTAAAACTTATCGGCAATCTCATAGGAGACCGATCCTCTGGGAGAGAACTGGTTAAAGGGATTTGCCATTTGTGACGAAAAGCTGTTTCCGTCTACTCTTGCTCCTATATTGGCAGTCAGCTTTTTGTCAGGAGAGACATAGTTCAGATTTGCAAAAAGGGAATATTTGAACATTGAGAGTCTGGTATCGTAATTTATAGTGACCGGGGTTGCAAGAAAGACCTTCTGATATGTGTCGTTCGAATATTGCGGGACTTCGGCTCCAATACCTGTTGTCAGCCTGAAATCCGATAGTTTTGTAATGTTTTCTGCGCGGAACTTTGTCTCCTGTTCAATTGAACGGTATTTGAGAGAGAGGTTCTGTTCAGATGATTCATCATTGTCTTTATATTTTGTATTGCGGTTGTTCAGGTAGCTGTGACTCAGATAGAGGTTCATTGTGTTGTTCCCGTAATAGTGGCGGAAAATTGTGCCCAGGGTGAACACTTCCTGTTGAATGACTGGAAGATATGCTAGTATATACTCGTTTGACTCCCTGCCTCCTGTGTCTTGGTTGAGAGTCATGTCGTCGAACCCCGCCAGTCCGATGAAAATGAGCTCATGCTTGTTGTCTATACGAGTCTTTATCTTGAACTGTGCATCAGTAAAAGTAGTAAGAAATGGCAACCCGATTGCCTTGAAAAGCAACTGAAGATATGATTGCCTTACCGACACAAGATAGTTTGTCTTTTCTGTGAAGTGTCCGCTGGAGGTGATACCTGCCTCAGATGCTCCTACTGTGAACTTATACCTGTTCTTTACAGGGTCACCCTCCTTTAGCTTGAAGTCTAGAATTGAACTTATCCCCCCTCCTCTAGCAACAGGAAAAGAACCGGCATAAAAATCGACCTCTCTTATAAAATCGGCATCGATTATTCCCACAGGACCTCCCGATGAACCCTGTGTACTGAAATGGTTTATAGAAGGAATCTCTATCCCGTCAAGGTAAAAGCGGTTTTCCGAAGGGCCCCCTCCTCTTACAAGAAGATCGTTGCGGTATCCGCCTCCGGGAGGTGTTCCCACACCCGGCAACGTGCTTACAACTCTGGATATATCTCTGTTAGACCCGGGGTTCCTTTCTATCTCCTGAACCCCTAAAGTGCGTTGCGAAAGAGGACTTTCAAACACTCTTTTGTAAGGATCGGCCTTCGGTTTTACAACCACCTGATTAAGTAACATGCTCTCCTCCTCAATCTCTGCCCTTACAAAGTAACCCATGGTTGAGACCATGAACTCCTCCGATACATACTGGCTGAACCCAAGCAAATCTACCTGTACCCTGTACGCTCCCGCAGGAAGTCCATCAATTGTAAACTGACCCTTTATGTTTGTAGTGGCATATTTAGTTCCCTTCCAGATAGAAACTGTTGCAAATGAGACCGGTTCTCTTGTAATTTTGTCGATAACCTCTCCACTTACGGAAAATGTCTTGACGTTTTGGGCTTTTGTCTGCGAAAAACCAATCTGACTAAAAAAAAGGATTACTAGCGTAAATTTTATTGATAGTTTCATAAATTCTGTTTACTATAATTGTTATAACTATATAACTATATTTATAATAACAGATTACCTTAAAAATTGTTCACCTTTTTTTGTCTATTTAACATTCATCCATTTTATTTAACCAGAATGACAACCTTGCATGGTTCACATTTCTGAGCCCCACAAACAGGAATTATTAATATAGTGTATGTACCTGCAACAGAGAAGTTAAAACTGAAAGGTTTACCCGTACCAGAACCATTTACCGGCCCGCTTACTGTCCATGAATAAACTGTTGGACAAGAGGCAGGATTGCAGATAAAATCAGGAATGTTAATCTGGTATGTTCCCAAGCTTGAAAGTACACCATCTCTGCCACAATTGATATTGACGGCTGGTTGTGCAGCATTACCCTGAATAACAACAGGTTTACCTGTCCATCCCTGACCTTTGCAATCACACTGTGGTTTTGGGACAACAATTGTAAACTTGAATGGGTCACATCTTTCAGTCCCACAAGTTGGTGTAATAACTACAGTATATGTGCCTGGTACAGAGAAGTTAAATGTGAACGGTTTTCCGCTTCCATAGCCGTTCACCGGACCATTCACTGTCCAAACATAAGAAGGAGGACAAGCTTGAGGATTACAAATAAAATCCGGACTGGTTATCATATAAGAACCCGGGCCGGCCACAGTATAGGTCCCCCCATTCATAGTTGACCCACTAGACTGATTTATTGTCGATTGAATTAAAACTGGTTTGTCCTTTATCCAACCCTGGCCTTTACAGTCACATTTAGGTTTAGGAATTACTATTGTAAACTTGCATGGATCGCATTTTTCTTTTCCACATACCGGGGTTACTGTCACTATATAATTTCCTGCAAGTGAAAAATTGAATGTGAACGGTTTTCCTGTACCATAGCCATTCGCAGGTCCACTCACTGTCCATATGTATGAAACCGGGCACTTTTGGGCATCCAACCCTGTTGGAGAGTTACAGATATAATTAGGAACAGTAATCTGATATGACCCTGGAACAGCAAGTTGTACAGAAGATCCACACTGTAGATTAATAATTTTCTTGATACCCTCATCATTGATTCCATAACTGTTTTGTTCCGAAAATGTTTGATTTAGTGCAAACTGAATAGTTACCGGCTTCTCCTTGCTCCAGCTTGTACCTTTGCAGTTGCAAAGTTTTACTTGCGCAGAATTAATTTGGAGTTGCTCCTGGGAAAATCCATTTATCGACCACATAATGATCAATAAAAAAAACGAAATTGATTTTAGTGCTTTCATAAAATATTTGTTTAAAGGATGTTTAACTTAAAAGGTAAGGGTAAACATAATAGAATGATCCACCATATTGCTGGCAGAGAGATTCATGTCATGAATCGAGTGGAAATTGTATTCAATTCCTACCATTTTGTAAAATAGTCCCGAGCGGATTAGTACAGACCTTCTGCTTGCATCAATGTCTCTGAAGAAATTCTCTCTCGACAAGGCCACTGCTTTAAAATTCAATCTGAAATTAATTGACTTAGTCAGTGGCGTATTGACACTACACTCAATAATCGCACTAAAACCGGACTCAAAATCTGCCTTGTTTCCGGTTATGTCATCAAGAACTTCATATTTGCTGTTTATAGTCTGTTGGAATGAGTATCCAATTCCATAGGTGAGATCCCAGCTGGTATTATCCTTACCCTGATAAGAATAGTGCTTCTGTCCCACAAACAGTGTCTGGTAAAGGAAGAGCGGGTCAAAGAATCTTGTTGGATTGCCGTTGATTTGGCCTTTTCCCAGGGTCGTTTCCGCAGTTGTTTCAAGAAATAATCTTAAAGCAGGTTTTTTGATAATAGTGATAGATGGCGTTACGGACAAAATAAAAGCATCCTGAAGTTTCTGGGGAGTTTGTCCAAAAATTTTGCTCTCTCCGTAAGTAGCAAACAAGGTAGTGCTTAAAAAGAATTTCTTTCCCACATACTCCATGTTAGCATTCATGGTACCCAGCCATTGCAGGTTTTTGGTGTGAGTGCCGTTAGCATTGGATTCACTATAGGATAAACCTAAGCTGGGATGAAACTGAAACCGTATTTTTTTTTCTTGATTTTCCTGATTGGCTGCAAAGGAGACGTTCAAAAACAGAACAAGAAGGCATTGAAGCATGCCAGCTTTTGACAGTGATTTCATAGTTCGAAGAGTTTTTAGATAAAAAATCCCCTCTTGTTTAAGCTAGTTAATAAATTTAACTCTCAAAAAACATTTCTAATACCATATAAAGTTATAATATTAAATTTGATATCTCCAAGCTTCTATAAAAATAATTTTTATGCCAACACTCTGGCAATGAAAACTGTTGGCGACATTGCAGCAAAGAAACTCTCGCTATTTATTTACCCTGCTTATTTCCTTTACAAAAGGCTCTGCTCTTTTCTTATCCGATTCATAAACATAAAGGTCAGCAAGATTAGGTATGCCTCCCACAAATCCTGCAACTATTCCGGTGTCAAAGTCATTTTTAACCAACGATGGTATTCCGGCTTCTTCTAGCTCCTCCTTAAGAATATTTACTGTTATTGTACTGCCGGTGAAAATTTTGACAATATCTTCGTCTTTTTCCATTATAAAGTATTTTATTTACTAAAGTTAACAAAAAGTTCTCTTTTTAAACTCTTCCTGTGCCTTTTCTATTGAGATTTCCTGAAACCTGATTTTGTTGCCTGGTCTTAATTGCGCCACCCTTGTAAAATCTACACTTGCTACATTGGCAATGCGTGCATATCCTCCGGTAGTCTGACGGTCGGCCATTAGTATTATTGGCTGTCCATTTCCCGGGAGCTGTATGGTGCCGGGGGAGATTCCTGCTGAGATTATATCGTGACCCCCGGCACTCCCTTCTCCTGTTTTGATTTGTATGGCCGGCCCGGAGAGACGGATCCCCATTCTGTCACTCTGTCCGGTAATCTGGAACTCAGATGTGAGGAGGGTACGAATTCCATCAAAATCCAGCCTTTTAACCTCCGGGCCCGGAATAATTCTTCCAGGTTGCTCCGATTGATAATCCGGTATTAAAAATTCCGGCAAATAAGGCTTTCTCATACCTGTGATTGGATTAACCTGGCCAAGCTGGATTCTGTCTCCTGCAACCAAAGCACGGCCGTTCAACCCTCCAATTTTTGCACGCATATATGTCGATCTGCTGCCCATCACCACAGGAACATCCAAACCTCCGGCAAACGCTATATAGGCCCGGCAACCATAACTCAGAGCAGAAAACGTAAGTTTGTCACCCCCTTTAACGTCGATGGCAACATACATGGGAACTGCATTGCCATTTACAGAGGGGCTCATTCCAGACCCGCAAACCGAGAAGACTGTGTCAGCCGGAAAAATTATCTCCGGACCAAGAAGGGTAGCTTCAATGGCAGCAGCTCCCGGTTCATTTCCGACTATTATATTGGCAAGCTGTAGTGAATAAACATCCATCGCACCAGAAACAGGCATCCCGAAACGTTGGTAGCCAACCCTTCCACAATCCTGAATGGTGCTGAGCAATCCCGCCTTTTCAATAATTATTTCGCTCATATCAGATCGTTTTTATCATATAGCTCCCATTTTCCACCTCAGCTTTTATTCTCTGAAACTCTTCTTTTGTTACAGGTATAAATCTAAGTGTGTCTCCCATATTGAACAAAAATTCCGGTTTTCTGTGTTTATCAAACAGTTTAAGAGGGGTCTGACCTATAAGCTGCCACCCACCAGGACTCTCTATAGGATAGATTCCGGTCTGCTTATCTGCAATGCCTACAGCCCCTTCGGGTATCTTCAGGCGAG
>CAZREC010000130.1:0-6335 GCA_964599025.1 uncultured Muribaculaceae bacterium
GTTTTTTTTGTTTATAAGATCCTCTAAACATGCTGCAAGTTTTTCTCCTCTTAGGTTTTTACCATAAATGATACCATCTCTGTCAATAATAATGATAAAAGGGATAAGTGAAAACTGATACAGACTCATAAGTTCTTTTCCCGCGTTAGGAGAGAGAAGCTGTGGCCAGGGTAGTTTTTCCTGATCAATTGCCTTTTTCCAGTCTTCAGGGTTTTTATCTATGGATACACTCAAGAATTCCACTCCATTTCCTTTATACTTCTCGTACGCCGCCCTTAGATTAGGAAACTCCGCTCTGCAAGGGCCACACCAAGATGCCCAGAAATCTATCACCAACACTTTCCCCCTGAAGTTCTTTGGTCCGAACAGTTTCCCTTCTATGGTAGGAAATTCAAAATCAGGAGCAACAGAACCTATTGCAGCCCTTTTAACATTTGCAGCAGCAGTTTCTTTAGCTTTGATGTACTTTTGAAGAGGCGCATAACCGTCAGGATATCTGGCATTAAAACTTACCAACACTTTATCTAGCAACTCTTTGTCAGAATCGGCCTTAATTTAGTTCAAGATTGAAATGACGCTGTTTCTGTCGGAATAAAGTTCGGCTAGCATTCTCATACGAGCGAACTGGTCGTCGGACATATATCTGCTTAACTTATTTCTTACATCTTCTCTCTCTTTATCATTAGCAAATGATGCTTTGGCGCAAATCTGACTTATAGCAGCGGTAGCCTGACTTTGTTGATATGACACGTAATTAACATGATTGATCACTTCGTTTTTCGGGCCTCCCTTAATTATATGAAAAGGGGCAATTTTGCTCTTAATATTTGCCGTATCCTGCCCCCTGAAATTCACCGCTATATTCTCATCTTCTGCCCAAAAACCTATTTTTTCCCAACTTTTGCAATCCAAAAAATAGATGCCCGGTTCTTCAACCTTAAGGTCGAATTTGAAATTATTCTCCTTGTCTGTTTCAAATTCACCGAGAACAATTTTAACCTGATCCATACCCTGACCTTCGTATCTGAAAACCTGCATCTTTAACTTTGGATCGTCGAACTGCACATGTCCTTTTATTGTAATTGTCTTAGGTTGTGCAAGTACAATCACAGAAAAAAATGAGAGATAAAGCAGAAAAAGAAATTGTTTTTTTATCATTTCGCAGATAATGAATCATAAAGTCTCTGGAACTCTTTTGCATAATTAATCATGCTCATTGCAAGCATCGCTCCGGCTTTTTTGGCCTCTGCATTTCTTCTTGCTTCATTTTCCGCAAAAATCGGAATCATTTTAGCAAACCACTCTGCTGCCTGATTTCTGTATTTTTTATCGGTGCAATTCTTGTCTATGCGCATTCCCCAATTGAACAGCTCATAAGCAGGAATGTTTTCAAGCTTTTTGGCTTTTATCTTTGCATCTATTAGTGTCACAAACTCATTCCAGTCCTTTTGCTGCTCTGCATTGATTATTTTAGCATTGACTACAATGTCTTCCCAGCCCTTCACTCCCTCTTTCTTCATCAATTTCGCATAATCGTTAAAGCCTTTCTGGTCAAATTTGACAACATCTCCCTCTTTGGTTATAAAACTTTGCGAACCGGTAACCCATACATTAAGAAACTTTCTGTCTACTACATCCTGTGGGAATAAATTATAGAAGTCGGCCCTGTTTGCATAAACATATTTGAATACATCTGAATTATAACTATTTACATATTTTTCAAAAAGACTCCAATATGGCTTTGTTTTTAATAAAGAGTAATCTTCAGACTTCAGGCTTTTGAAAAATTCTGTTGCAACAACCAGTGCATCTTTCTCAAGATAGGCTTTGTCCAGAACTGCAAGATATTCCAGCACAAAAGCCGACGATCTTTCACCGGCGGCATATTTTGCCTGCATCTTTGTCAAACCGTTACCGCTCATGCCAAGTTTAGACTCTGCAATAAATTCTGTACCTGGCATACTCCCGACTATACGATTTAACTCCTTACCATCTTTATCGAGGTACAAGAAGGTTGGATATGCTTTAACCTCATACTTGTTTTTGATATCTATGCCCTCTCCCTTCTCCATGTCTATCTTAGCGTTAATAAATGTAGAGTTGAAGTAATCGGCAACTGCCTGCTCCATAAATACTGTGCTGGACATCATCTTGCAAGGGCCACACCATACAGTGAAGCAGTCGACAAAAATTGGCTTGTTCTCTTTCTTTGCTAGTTGCAGGATTTCACTCCATGTACCATGTGTAAATTGAATACCATTTTTAGATAATGCAGCTTTACCATGTTCCATGAATTTGTCTGCCTCCATAAAACCACTTGCACTGTATACCAGATCTCCTTTTGAGTTTACAAAAAGATATGTCGGGTATCCGCTGGTGTTGTATTTTTTTGCCAGATCTGTACGTACCGTTCCAAGGTTAATTGTCAGGTTTATAAAGTTTGCATTGAAATAATCTGCAACCTTGTCCTGCGAGAAAACATCCTTAACCATCTTCATGCAAGGCTGGCAATTTTCTGTATATGCATCAATAAAGACAAGCTTATTCTCTTTAGCAGCCATTTCAAGTGCCTGTTCAAAAGTAGCGTCTTTAAAAATTATGTTACGACTGTTCTTCCACTTTTCATTTGCCTTGTCAAAAGCCTCTTTGGCCTTCTCCAGAAACAGTGAAGGTGTTTTACCAAACATGTACGGACTTGCTACCTGCAGCAAATCTCCGTTAGGCATAAGGAATGCGTAAGTCGGGTACATATTCATCATTAGAAGTGGTGCAAATTCCTTTCCAGCTTCTGTTCCCATGTCTATCCTTATGGCAACTACATTTTTGGTCATGAACTCTTCTACTCCCGGCAGAGCATAAATCTCCTTCTCTTGCTTGATCTTGGCTTCATTCTGTTGTCTCATGTTCATCACATCTACCAGAATAATCTTCTTCTCACTTTGAGCTTTCTTTTGTGCCTGTTGAAGCGTAAGGTCTGTAAAACTCTGTGCTGCTGCAAGTAGTGGCAGCACAGAGAGAGCGATTGTCAGTAATTTTTTCATCTGTTGTTAATTTGTTTCTATCTGTATCCTTTATTCTGAACTATTGTTCCATAAGATATTCTTACATCATAAGCAGGTACAGGCATGATTTTCCTGTCATTGGTGACAGATGCAACCCTCAAAGACTTATTTGTCCTTATAAGGTCGAACCTTGTATGTCCCTCAAAAGCCAGCTCCTTCATCCTTTCCTGCAATATTTTCTCAATAAGTTCGCCTGCTGTGGCAAAACTTGCTGATGTATAGTCAGCAGGTTTGGTTCCGAATGGCTTTTTCCTGATGTCATTAAGTTGTTTAATCGACTCATCGTTGATACCATTCAGTCTGGCAAACGCCTCTGCCTTTGTAAGTTTTGCTTCTGAAACTCTCATGTATATAACATTATTGTAGCCATTACCGTTATTAAACTTGTATGAAGTGTTGTCAGACGGGTAACTTGTCTGACTACCTTGCCAGATAAGTGAAATTGTTGCTGTTGCAGGGTCGATGTATCCTCTTCTGTCGCCACTTTCATATAATGCGGTAAAATCGGGATCAACATAAAAGTTTGATTTGTTAAAATAGGAATTACCCAGACCATTTGCATACTTTGAAACACTTGTGTAGCAAGGAGCCATTAGTATTACCTCATCACTGTAGTTTGCAGTGTTGGTTTCTGTTCCTGTTGTATTCAGAGGGAACAGCCAGCTTGTGTGATGTGTAGATGATGTCGAGAAAACGTATCCTTTTGTATTGCTAATTACAGAGTCTGCATAATCTGCCGCCAGTTTTATGTCGGCATTATCATTCTTAAATGTTCCTCTGTACAGGTAAATCCTTGAGAGAAGTGCATAGGCGGCAACCTTAGATGCCCTTGTCCTTACAGTCAATGTTGTTGCCTGATCATTAGGAAGATCCGGAAGAGCCTCTTTAAGGTCCTTGAGAATCTGTGCATATGTCTCTCCAACTGTAGCACGAGTAGCTATATCCTCAGGTCTGTAACCATCGTATGGTTTAAGTCTGAGAACTGCGCCCAATCCTGCATTGTCACCAATAAGAGCTCCATCGCCAAATACCTGAAGAAGCATCATATATTCGTAAGCCCTTATAAACTTAGCCTCAGCAATGTGTTTGTTCATGAGTGCCTTGTCATAGTCTCCAAACTTCTGTATATTATAGATTATATTATTTGCATAATCTATAGCATTATAGGTGACCCTCCACATCTCCAGAATGTATCCGTCATGGTCAGAAGAATTATACTGCGAAGTCTCCATGTTTATCATTGATGCATTGCTTCTTAGCTTAAGTGTCGGGGTTCCGATTTCGCCAAAAAGCAACATATAACCAGTGTTTGCATAATTGTTCACACCTGTGGGTGCTCCGGAAAATGCAGCATTCATTCTTGTATAGGCTCCAATAAGAGTAGCCTCAGCTGTTTTGGAATCTTTATAGGTAGTCTCATCTACCATTATATTCTCGGGTGCCAGATCAAGATTGCACGAAAAGAGCAGCGCGGCAGTGAATAATATTATTGATGATTTAATTATCTTTTTCATATTCTTCAATTATTTTATATTAAAAACCTAATCTTATGCCAAACTGATAGCTTCTGGTCTGTGGCATTGTAAGATTGTCATACCCTGCAGCTGTTGCAGATGAACCAAAAGCACTCACCTCAGGATCAATTCCCGAATAACGGGTGAGAGTGAAGAGATTAGTTGCAATGGCAAATATCCTTACCTGTTTGAAAAGTTTTGTACGGTTCAGTATTTCCGAAGGGACGGTATATGCCAGTTCGATGTTTTTCAGTCTGATGAATGAGTTGTCTTCTAGGAAACGGGTGGTTGTACTCGATGTTGTATAATCATAATTTCCTGTTATTGAATTATTAGCCAAACTAGGAACACCGGTGTTATGGCCATATATCTGCCAGAATTTCAGAATGTCAACATCAAGGTTGTTTGCATCTTTTGTTGAGTAGGTCATTAACTGCGCCTTTGTGTTGTTAATCATCTTTCCTCCCGATGAGAAAGTAAGTAGAAAATTAAGTTCTATACCCTTATATATCAGTGAATTATTAAGACCTCCGTAAAAATCAGGATTTGCAACACCCATTATGAACTTGTTTGCATTAGAAGTTGTATTGTCCGCTGCCGGTGCAACGCTGCTAATAGTACCGTCCTTGTATCTCCACAGAGGATTACCTGTCTTAGGATCGACTCCTGCCCAGTCATGCAGGTAGAACTGTCCTGCAGGATACCCTACTGCATAATATTTGAACGAGCTGTTCAGCTGGTCAATCTGGTTACCTTCAAAGTTGAGTTTAAGAATTTTATTGGTATTTCTTGAAATGGTAAGTGTTGTCATCCACTGAAAATTCTTGCTTGAAATATTAAACGAATTAATCCTGAGCTCAACACCCTGATTTGACATATCGCCGATATTCTGATCCTGCTTTGTATAACCGGTATATGCAGGTACATCAGATCCGAATAGCATGTCTGTGGTCTTTCTATAGTAATAGTCAAGAGTTATATCAATCTTCCTTTTGAAAAGCGTTGCGTCGAAACCTGCATCATAGGTGACTGTCTTCTCCCAACCAAGACTTGTATTTCCCGGCTGAGACATCTGCAGAAATGAGCTGCCGGCGTAATTTGTTCCGGTAACCAGTGTATATATTGCCTGTGCACCATAGTAGCCGGAATTTGCATCCTTGCTTGACCAGCCAACAGATCCTCTTATTTTAAGATCGTCTATCCAGCTTGCGTTATCCTTTATAAAACTCTCCTCACTGGCCCTCCATCCGAGCGAAAAGGATGGTGTACCAAGGTATCTGTTATCTCTGTTATACTTTGAAGAGCCATCTATCCTGTATGTAACACCTGCCATGTATCTTCTCATGAACTGATAGTTAAGTCTGGCAAAAGCAGAAAAAAGAGCCCATTTTTGTTCACCTCCTGCAGAAACGCTCTTGGTTTGAGCAGCTCCTACTCCAACAAGATAAGGGCTAAAGAAGTTTGAACCGCTTATTGAGTTCATGTATACAGTTGATGTTTCATAACTCTGACCCAGTATACCTTGAAAAAAGTGCTTTTTGTACTCTTTTGTTATGTTTGCAGTATTGTTTATTACAAACTTTGAGTTCATGCTTACAGTCTCCTGTGCCTGATTTTTGGAAACCACATCACTAAGCGGCACATCGGCTTTTCTTACAGATGTCTTCACATTATAAAGGTCGGTACCCATATCACTTCTCAGAGTCAGCCAGTTGAAAGGTTTTATCTCAAGGAAAATATTACCGGTCACCCTGTTGTC
>CAZREC010000131.1:0-6306 GCA_964599025.1 uncultured Muribaculaceae bacterium
CTGAGCCAGGATCAAACTCTTCATTGTAAAAATTTTAAATGTTTAGTCTGTCCTAACTAGTTTAAACCTCATTTATAATTAGGTTTTGACGAAGTTTTTTATAATAAACCTCTACCTTGTTACTCTTTCTAATATGCTATCAAAGAACTTTCTATTCAGCGTTTCATTTTCGAAACGGGCTGCAAAGATATGCGACTTTTTTTATCAAACAAAATTATTCTTTTAATTTTCTTAAAAAATATTTCTTACTTCTATTATTAAGCTGATTTACAGCTATAAAAAATTTGATGGTCATTTTTTACATGCTCTTGAAAAATAGCGCTACATTTGTAATATGAACGTATATCTGGAGATATTCACAACATTTTCAAAAATCGGAGCTTTTACTATTGGCGGAGGCTACGCAATGCTGCCACTTATCCAGAGAGAGGTTGTCGAAAAAAAGGGGTGGCTAAGCAAAGAGGATTTTCTGGACGTTCTTGCCATTTCTCAATCTGCCCCAGGGGTTTTTATTATAAACATCTCCATTTTCATTGGTGAAAGACTAAAGGGATTCAAAGGAAGTGTAGTAGCTGCTTTTGCGAGTGCATTTCCCTCATTTGCCATTATACTACTGATTGCAATGTTTTTCAACACTTTCAGGGATAATCAGGTTGTCAACAGTATCTTCACAGGAATTCGCCCTGCTGTTGTTGCATTAATCGCGGTACCTCTGATTGCTATGTCTAAATCAGTAAAACTCAACAGATATACATCTCTTATACCTTTTGCAACGGTACTGCTTATTGTTCTTCTTGGTATTTCACCAATATATCTGATAATTTTCGGTGCACTACTAGGCCTTTTCTATTTTTATCTTGTAAAACGATGATTTACCTACAGCTTTTCATCACATTCTTCAAGATCGGGCTCTTCACCTTTGGGGGAGGATATGCAATGATTTCGCTTATCCAGAATGAAGTGGTGGTAAAACATCAGTGGATAGATGCCTCAACCTTTACTGACATTATTGCCATTTCGCAGATGACTCCCGGCCCTATAGGAATAAATAGTGCAACCTATGTCGGATACTCAGTAACAGAAAGCGTATGGGGAGCAGTAGTTGCAACAGTTGCAGTGTGCTTGCCCTCTTTCATAATTATTCTCCTGATTGCATATCTTTACAAGCAGTTCAAGCAGAACAAGTGGTTCGAGGCTGCTCTTATGGGGATACGTCCGGTTGTACTGGGATTGATCGCTTCTGCGGCCATACTGCTTGTTACAAAAGATAATTTTGTCGACTGGAAAAGCTGGATTATATTCGGACTTGCTTTTGCTGCAACACAGTGGGGAAAAGTAAACCCTATTCTTGTGATTGTAATGGCCGGAATAGTCGGATTAATTTTATACTAACACATTATTAAGCAAGTAATTATAAACACATAACAAAATGAAAAGAATCTTTTTTACCGTTACATTTTTTGTTTTCTTAGTTAATTCACTGCTGGCACAATCATTGGAGAAATACACCCCGCTCTATTATCACAGAGCTTCCCTTTTTGAAAAACTGCCGATAAAAAAATCTGATATAATATTTTTGGGTAACAGTTTAACACATTATGGAGAGTGGGCTGAGATATTTAACAACAGACATGTCAGGAACAGGGGAATAAGCGGAGATATTGCAGAAGGTGTGTATGACAGGCTTGACCCTATTATCAAAGGCAAGCCTAAAAAGATTTTTTTAATGATTGGTGTAAACAACCTTTCACGCAATTATTCTGTTGATTCCGTCCTTAAATGCATCAGTAAAATAGCAGATAAAATTACTAAGGAGACTCCTCGCACAAAACTATATATCCAAAGTGGACTCCCTGTTAATGACAGCTATACAAATTATCCCAAACATGCAAATAAGGGACCTCAGATTATTGAGCTAAACAGCGGACTTAAGAAAATGTGCAAGGAAAAGGGGCTGGTTTTTATAGACATTTATCCTTTATTCAAATGCAAGGACAGCGAGAATCTTAATCCTGATCTTACAAACGACGGGCTTCACCTTAATGGTGACGGCTACATGATATGGAAAGAGGCTATTAATCCGTATTTATAGATTCCGGATACATGTTTTTCAAATAATCGGCAAGGTAAGATGCAATCTCATTCGGGGAGAGCTCTTCTGTGCACATTGTGTAATTACAAGTTCCTGCATAGAGTGGCTCTCTCTCTTTATATAATTTTATTGCTTTTTCAAGTGGATTGGCACAACTGAGCAACGGCCTGCACCTTCCTTTGTTTCGTTCAATTGTTGTCTCTATTGAGTTATACAACCAGATTGTATAGCTGTTTTCCCGCAACAGGTGCCTGTTCCTTTCACTGAGTATAGCACCTCCTCCGCAGGAAATCACGCATTTTTCACGTAGTATCACCTTTTGAAAAACCTCCTCCTCTACCTTTCTGAAAAACTCCTCTCCTTTTATTTCGAATAGCTGATGAATACTCAGTCCTTCGCGAGCAGTAATCTCTTCATCTGTGTCCGCAAAACTCCAACCCAGCAACAGCGCCAGCTCTCTCCCTACTGTGCTTTTTCCTGTGGCCATAAAACCTGTAAGTGCAATGTTTCTGAATTTTCTCATCAGTGTATTTTCTGTAGTCTATGAATTCATTATAACATTCTGATGATTGATAGACTCCTGATGAACAGCCTTAAACAACAGGTTTATAAACTCCTCACTCAACCCTTTGGAGCTCCCCTTGCTTACCGCCTTTTGAATAATCTCTTCCCATCGTGAAGTTTGAAGGATTGTTATGTTGTTCTCCTTTTTGTATTTGCCGATGGTCTCCGCAACGCACATTCTTTGCTCAAGTAAATCAAGTAGTTGATCATCATAAATATCTATCTGTGACCTGAGTTCTCCAAGCACATCCAGAAACTTGCTGTCCTTAGAGAGTGGCTGACGTAAGATAAGCCTGCTAAGAAGTTCCTGAAGGTCGTTGGGTGTCAGCTGCTGGTTTTTGTCACTTAACGCTTTTGATGGGTCGTTGTGCGACTCTATCATCAGACCGTCATAATTCAGGTCCATCGATTTCTGTGCAATTTCATAAAGGAACCTTCTTGCTCCTCCCATGTGACTTGGGTCGCATATCAGTGGCATCTGAGGAATAGCCCTTCTCAGTTCAATAGGAAGCTGCCATTTAGGCTGATTGCGGTATGCAGTTTTTTCATAAGCAGAAAAACCTCTGTGTATAGCTCCAATCTGTTTTACTCCAGCTCTGCTGATTCTCTCTATTGCACCTATCCAAAGATCGAGATCGGGATTAACCGGATTCTTGATAAGAACCGTTGTCTCAACACCACTCAAGGCATCGGCAATCTCCTGCATCGCAAAAGGGTTGGCAGATGTTCTGGCACCAATCCATAACACGTCTATCCCGAATTTCAAAGCATCATTTACATGAGCGGCATTTGCAACCTCTGTTGCAACCGGCAACCCTGTCTCTCTCTTGACATCCCTTAGCCACATGAGCCCCTCTCTGCCTACACCCTCAAAAGCATCGGGTCTTGTTCTTGGTTTCCATATTCCGGCTCGGTATACATCAATCTTTTTTAACGCTGCGAGCTGACGTGCAGTATCCATAAGTTGCTCTTCGGACTCCGCACTGCATGGTCCGGAGATGATAAGTGGCCTGCCTTTGTATATGCTCCAGTCATTTACCGGCTTGATAGTAAGTTTTGTTTCCATTTTAGTTTAGTATTTTTCTTATTTCGTTTGCCTTATTCATTAATTCGCACAATGCCTCTGAGTCCTTTTCAATTATATGCTTCTTGAAAAGATTCATCTTCTCTATGTAAGTATCTAGTACTTCCAAAATAAATTCAGAATTCTGGATAAATATCGGGGACCATGTCTCTGCATTACTTTTTGCCAGTCTTACAGTTGACTCAAAGCCCCCTGCTGCCAGAGTAAGAATATTCTCCTCATCTCTCTCCTTTTCCAGAACACTTAGTGCTAGTGAGAATGAAGTTATGTGAGAGATATGCGACACATAAGCTACGTGAAGGTCATGACTTCCGGAGCTCATTAATGTGATTTTCATATTGAGTACCTTAAGCATCTCTATAACTCTTTCGACAGCATCAATGTCTGAAAGCTCCTTGTCGCATAAAATAACATGCTTGTAATCAAACATTTTCCCTAAAGCGGCCAGCGGTCCCGAGAATTCTGTTCCCGCCATAGGATGTAATGCTACGTACCTGCCTCTTGCGGGATGGTTTATCACTGCCCGGGCGATGGATGATTTTGTAGAGCCCATATCCACAACTATCTTGTTGCTACCCTCAATCATGGTCAGAATTTCCGGCAAAACCTCACTAATTCTGTTCACAGGCGTACAAAGGATTATGAGATCAGATTTTTTCACTCCTTTTTCCAGTGTCGTTATCTCATCTACCAGCCCTGTTATTAATGCAAGGTTCTGATGTTGTATGCTATTATCCACCCCAATTATATACTCAGCAAATCCTCTTTTCCTAAGGTCGATCGCCAGAGATCCGCCTATCAGTCCAATCCCGACTATACATATTTTCATAATATTTATTTATAAAATCTGATTAATCCTTTCTATGGTTTTGTTTAGCAACTCCTCTTTTGCACAGAGTGATATTCTCACATATTTTTCGCCCTGACTTCCAAATATGAAACCCGGAGTTATAAAGACATGTGCCTTGTTCAGAAGCAATTCAGTCAGCTCCTCTCCACTCTTGAACTCTGCAGGAATCTTACCCCACAGGAACAATCCCGATTGCTTCTTGTCGTATGTACATTTCAAAAGTGTCATTATCTCCTCTGCCTTTACTCTTCTCTGTTTATAGGTTTCATTTACAGCTTCATACCATTCATCTCCACAATTCAGTGCCTCTGTTGCTGCCAGTTGCAGGGGTTTGAACATGCCTGAGTCCATATTGCTTTTTACCTTAACTATACTGTTTATGTAGTCTTTATCTCCTGCAACCATACCTATACGCCAACCGGGCATATTGTGCGATTTACTCATTGAATTTAGTTCAAGTGCCACCTCTTTTGCCCCGTCCACCGACAGCAGACTCAGATGCTCCTTATTGAGAATGAAGCTGTAAGGGTTATCGTTGCACAGAAGAATGTTGTGTTTGTGGGCAAACGCCACCAGCTCTTCAAAAAGCTTTTTGTCTGCCTTTTGTCCGGTTGGCATGTGTGGGTAGTTAAGCCACATTATTTTGGTTTTGCTCAAATCGGTATCTTCCAGTTGCTCCAGCCTGGGGAACCATCTGTTCTCCTCAAGGAGGTCATAATACTTAACCTCTCCTCCGACTAGTCTGGTGACCGACGTATATGTCGGGTAACCGGGATTAGGAACAAGTACTTGCTCTGCAGGATTGACAAATGCCATGCTTATATGCATGATTCCCTCCTTGGATCCCATTAGTGGTAATATCTCTGTTCCGGGGTCGAGTGCTACATCAAAATACCTTTTATACCACTCTGCAAAAGCTTTTCTTAACTCCGGAATTCCCGAGTAACTCTGATAACCGTGATTTCCTGTTTGTTCAGATGCTTTTTTAAGTACTTCTACTGTTGCCTGTGCCGGGGGCAGATCTGGACTGCCTATCCCAAGGTTGATAATATCGGCGCCTGCATTTCTCATCTGCTCTATCTCTCGTAGCTTGCGTGAGAAGTAATACTCCTGAACCGATTCACTTCTGGTGGATGGTAGTATTTTAGTCCGCTTTTTGTCTGTTTGCTCCTGCTGGTTCATTTTATTGACCTATTTTTCGTTTTTGCATAAAAAAAAAGGCCCCGAAAATCGGGGCCTCCACATTATTTGTTCATTTATTTGATATCAGACAATAACGCTTCCGCCCCTTTTGCTATAAAAGAAGTAATACCAGAAACCGAAAGCGCTAAAATTCTTCATTTGAATTGTCTTACATTTGAGATTTGTATCTCGGTGCAAATGTATAATAATTTTTTATTTGTGATGTTTTTTTGAAAAAAATTTCTCCGCCGCAAAAAATCTCGGTGAAAATAAAAAATACTCCCTTGAAGTTTCCCACATACATAGTTTTAACAAAAGATCCTGCACCGTCCTGAAATTTATCTGCCAGTTAAAATATGATATTGCTGGTTATCTGCTGTTTATAAAATTATTTATTGGGAATTTTGACACAAAAACAGTGTCAACCTATTTCAGGACGGGACAATCGTGGCACAATATGTGGTATATTGCTATTAATAACCATATTAACCAAATATATTTGATCTGTTTAATTTAATACTGGTCTGAATATAA
>CAZREC010000132.1:0-6274 GCA_964599025.1 uncultured Muribaculaceae bacterium
ATCACTTAAATCATCATATTTTACAACAAAAAAAGGGGATCCGTTTTCACAGCCCACATATCTTTCAAATAATCTTCTAAAATCTGCTCAACTGGGGATAGACAACCTTAAAGATATCTATCCGGATTTGGAGAAGATTGTCCGTCAGCAACCATATCCGGAGAATAAATGGGGCAATGTAGGGATGTTGACAGCAAAACTCATGATTTTATATAGTGATTACCTGAAACAGGTAGCCTCATTGGTTGGCGGAAAGTCTTCCAGAGCTGTCGTAAGTGGATACAAAGACTCACCTATAACATTCGTGGAGGGGGATCTTCAAAGGAATGCCCTTGCTTTCCTGGAAAGTGAAATACTGACGCAGCCATCAACATGGTGGGATTACAAGGACAACCTTAAATCGTGCGGGCTAAGTAGCGAGTCGTTCCTTATCCAGACATCAAATGATGTGTTAAAAATGATTATCAAGCCGGAAGTCCTTGGCTCTTTGGTTGAAGCTCAGGATTTGAAAGTTCAGGGTGCAATGACTTGTGAGGAGTTATTCGGATATCTTGACAGGGTTGTTTTTCATGACTATAGCGATGCAACACTTCTTACACCTTATCAGAGGTCCATACAGCTCAACTTTGTTGCAGCATTAGCTGAGACTGCATCCAAAAATAATGTTACAACCGGTTTATCTGACAGCAAAAATGCTCTTCACGCCTATTTATACAGGGTATCGGTGAGGGTAGATGCCTTGCTGAAGAGTGCAACCACCGATGAGGGGAAGGAGTACTATGAGTTAATGATGCTTCGCCTCAAACGACTGTATTACAATAACTAAAAAAGAAATTTAATGAAAAAAGTTCCATATAGCCTGGTCATAGTCCTGACTATGATTCTTCACACTACATTGTACGCACAGAACAGAAGTATAGAATTCAAGCACATAACACTTGAAGAGGCTTTTCAGATGTCCGGAACAACCGGTAAAACAGTATTCGTTGATTGTTACACTCAATGGTGTGGCCCATGCAAGGCTATGTCCGCCAATGTGTTTACTGTGGACAGTATTGCAGATTACTTCAATGCCAACTTTATAAATATAAAATTAGACATGGAGACTGAGGAGGGTAAAAAATATGCCAAACCATACAAGGTTGAGGCATATCCCTCTTTCCTCCTTCTGAATTCAAAGGGTGAGCTATTGTTTAAGTTTATAGGTGGAATGTCAGCTGATAAATTCATGGCAAAGATTAAGGAGGGAATAAATCCTGACAATAAGGTTGCAATGATGGACCGGGTGTACAAACAAGGCAATAGTGACGGAAAATTCTACAGAGATTATATTGTGCTTAAACTCAGCCTTGTTGAGAGGAAAGAGGGCACAAGAATTGCCTCTGAATATTTTGATAAGTTGACGCATCAGGAGAGAATAAGTCCGGATAACTGGTTGCTATTTGGCCGGAACAGATATGAACGGGAGCTCTCAGGGGTAGGCAGCAAAAATGTAGTTTATCTGCTGGATCATTATGAGGATTTTATAAAAACAGTAGGAGCAGACTCAGTATACTCAAAAATCGCATCTAATGTCAGACAGACAGCTGATTACGTTTTGAGAGGCTGGTACTTTAAGGATCATGAACGTAACCCTCAGGAATTTATTGATCTGAAAAATAAGATTGCAAAGACCGGGATTCCCGGTAAATCACAATATCTTACTATAATGGATATGGTGATTGCCGTGGCAGAGAACGATTCTTTAAAGGCAGGCAACATCCTTGCGGATAATATCGGCAGCTTTTCCGCCGAGAATCAGCAAGTGATGTTCGGTTTTCTGGCATATTTACCTCAACACGGGCCCAAGGCACATCCAAGGCTGCTCGATATGGTGAAAGCTGTTTTAAGAAGCGGTAAGCAGTCGAACATAATGAATTATCTGAAATCTGCCTTTCCCCCGTTGGAAGAGCTGGAGTCTGAAAAATACGATGTACCTAATCTAAAGAATAAAGTGGGAACGACACAAGTCGTTCCCTTCTTTCATAATAAAAAGGATATTTGCTGGTATGTATTAGAAAAGGCGGGAGAAGAGAGACACTATTACTCGTTTGACCCAAAAAACAGAAAGAGAGAGCTCTATAATAAACATGTAGTTGATAGTCTGCTCAAATTGAACAATCCCGGGTACAATCCAAAATTTGTCTTTTATTCGCCAAAATTTAATGATGCAGGCATAGTTGCCTATTTAGAATATTCAGGGAAAAGCTATGAATACAAAGCGGAAGAAAAACAGCTAATTCCTTTGAACAAGGAGAAACCCAATATCAGAGCATTCGGACTCTCTCCTGACGGACGCTTCGAGCTGATTATGGATAAAAAGAGTCTCAAGGTTAAAAATGTCGCAACGGGACAGATTAATGAACTAAGTTCTGATTCAGAGGAGGAGCACAGTTTTGTCCTTGCAGATATGGGTTGGGTGGGAAAGACCAACAAGTTCTACATTACCCGCACAGACAAGCGTAAATTGAAGACAATGCCCTTGTTACACTCAACAAGCATCGGGCGTCCATTTGTTACAACATACGGTTATGAAATTCCGGGAGACTCAATAGTGACCGGATATGAAGTATATGCAGGAGACATAGAAAAAGGGACTTTCAATAGAATAAACGTTGACAAGTGGCCCGGACAGGAGGTGAATATTGTAAAGGCTGACGGAGTGAATGACAGGTTTTTCCTATTGAGAAAGAAGCGTACACGAGATGAGTTGGAGCTGTGTTGTGTGAATACATCAGACGGTTCTGTCAAGGTCCTGATTTCTGAAAAGAGCCGGCCATATATCAATTATGACCTCTTTCAGTGCCACATAATGAAGAGTGGATCGGAAATACTATTCTGGTCCGATAGAGACGGCTGGGGACATTTTTACAGATATGATGGAGAGGGCAGACTTATGAACCAGGTAACAAAAGGTGATTGGACTGCTGCCAAAATTGCAAAGATTGACACGGTCAACAATCAACTCTTCATTTATGGTTATGGCAAAGAAGTTGGCCGCAATCCAAACTACTCATATCTTTATAAAGTAAGGACAGACGGTAAGAAAATAAAACTTTTGACAACTGAGAATGCAACACATCATACATTTATCAGCCCATCCTGCAATCTCATAATTGATAATTACTCAAGGATAGACACTTTGCCTGTGATCTCTGCAAGAGACGGAGAGGGACGACTGATTGAAAGAATTGAGCACCCCGATATTTCGAAGCTGCTTGATTATGGATGGAGAATGCCAGAGCAATTTACTGTAAAGGCAGCTGATGGCGTGACAGATCTTTACGGAATCATGTGGAAGCCTTTTGATTTTGACTCCACAAAGGTGTATCCTGTTGTTTCTCAGGTATATCCCGGACCTCACACTGAGACTGTTTTTCCGGAATTTACGGTGTTTGACAGATATAACAACACAGCATTGGCCCAAAGGGGTATAATTGTAGTATGCATGGGACATCGGGGAGGCACACCTGTCAGGAACAAGGCCTATGCTTCTTATGGTTATGGCAATATCAGGGACTTTGCCCTTAACGATGATAAAACCGGATTGGAGCAGCTTTGTCGCAGGTACAGATACATGGATAGTACCCGTATCGGTATTTACGGTCATTCAGGCGGAGCAATGATGTCAGCAGCGGCAATTTGCACTTTCCCCGATTTCTACAAGGTAGCTGTGGCATCCTCGGGAAATTACGATAATAATATCTACAATCGAAATTGGGTTGAGTCATATCATGGTGTTGACGAGAATTTCAAACTGAAGGTTGGAACAAATATGGAACTTGTTCCGAACTTGAAAGGCAAATTACTGCTTGTTACCGGAGATAATGACGCAAATGTCCATCCTGCACACACATATCGTTTGATGGACGCACTGATAAAAAATAACAAGGATTTTGACCTGCTTATACTGCCGGGTCAGGGCCATGGTTATGAGAATCCCTATAAATCTTATTTTGAAAAGAAAAAACGAGATTATTTTACAAAATATCTGGTTGAATAGTTGAAATATAAAAGAATAAGGCAGACGATAAAGGTCTGCCTTTTTTTTTTCTATTTTTGTGTAACCCTAAAGCCTAACTATGAAAACAACCACGAAAGCAATTCTGCTTCTGACAATATTCAGTTCAATCACAATTTGTACGTCGGCAACTCAACCTGATCCGTTACTGATTGATACATCAAAAACTCTTAATACAGCAAAGCTGAAAAGAGGTTTGAATGCGATTGACATAAATGAGATAAAAACATTCACAATCGAGCTCTCCTCGGGCAAGTATCAGGGCAGGGAGACTGACACTGAGGGAAACAGGGCAGCGGCCCGATATATTGACTCCACACTAAAATCGGTTGGCTATAATCCTGTCAGACAGAATTTCTACAGCCAGAGAATTGATAAGAACGTATCTAATATACTTGCAAGGATTGAGGGGAGGGACACAAACAGCTTTGTTATTATTGGGGCGCATTACGATGGATTGGGTATAAAAGAGGGAGAGATATATTATGGCGCAGATGACAATATCAGCGGAGTTGCAGCGGTTATGACACTGGCAAGAATGTACAGGAGTATATATAAAGAAGGGGGGCCAAAACCGGATAAAACAGTGATTTTTGCATTCTGGGACAGGGAGGAGGTTAACATAATGGGATCAAACTATTTTGTTTCAAATTTTTACAAGCCGGAAAGAATTTCTCTGTATATGAACTTCGATATGGTAGGTAGGGCAAATAACGGCGAACAATTTCCTGAGGTCAGTTTTGCATGGAACAATAACTATCCCCAATTAAAGACACTTTGTGTGAAATATTTGCATAAAGTATTGCCGGACAAGAGTAAAAGTCTTGATATTACCTATGAGGTTCGTTGGGGAGATGGTAAGGGTGGCTCCGATTATGCAGGATTCTCAAGAGTGAATATTCCGTACATTGCCTGGATGGAGGTGAAGATGCATGAAGACTACCATAAACCAACTGACACTTCAGATAAACTAAGCTGGAGCAAACTGGAAAGAGTAATACGAATGTCATTTTTCCTTTCCATGCATCTGACTCGGACCTTTTAATTACTTCGGTCCGAATCCAATTACTACAAGACCGTAGGAATTATAGACTCCAAAATCATCCACATCGTAATATCCGCTGAAAGGCTGACTGTAATTGTAATTTATATAGAACTTGTTATTGGAATCGTAGCCTTCAATATTAAACCAGTGTCCCGATACCATACCAGATTCTCCTGGTTTTGGTGAGGTGGCAGTACGAGCTGCTATCATCAGTGGACGTCCGTAGGCAAGCTCTCTTTTTAGCAGCTTTATCCAGTCTTCCTTTGTATATTCCCATCTTTTTTCAATACGGACATCAGAACTAACGTTGAAATATGTCTTTAACGCTGTAATATATGTATCGCCAGGGGTACTTACGTCCATTCTGTTTGTAAGGCCAACAGCACCGGCTGCAAGAAACAACTTGGCTACATCTTTATATTGATCAAAAGAAGGATTGCTCCCAAAGTTATTCTGTAAATTGTTGTAGTTAATTACAAGAGTATCAAATTTCAATCGGAACCTGGCATCACCAGTAGTAGTAAGTCCATCTATTGTGCCGGAGCCATAAATCTTGCCCTTCCAATAAGCAAGGACGCGTGAAAGGGTAGTGGGACCGCATGGTGCAGGGTACTTTCCGTTTACATTATTGGTGCCTGTGAAAGCCGGATAGTAGGCATTGTATGGCCATGTGAAGACGCTCCACTCAGTTGACAGGAGAGGTTCTACAGATACAGGCAAAGAGTTCTCATCCGGGGTTTTAAAAGTTTTATCCTCACCGTAACTTGTCCCTTTCTCATTTGAAGCAAAAGCACGTATATGGTAAGTTGTATTTACCTGAAGGTCCGAAACGACACAAACAAAGGCAGTAGTTGTATTGTATGAGAAAACGACATTGTCGGACTTGGACGGATTCGCATTAACCGACCAGCAAATACCTCTTTCGGTAATTGAAGAACCTCCGGTTGATGTTATTTGCACAGCTATCCTGGCACCAGTAAAGATAATGTTACTAACATCACCAGTCTTGACAGTGGGAGTCGAATTATTTTTCAGGCCTCCGTCAATGTCTCCGTTGTCCTTACTACATGAGCTAACGACCAGAAATATTAAAGCAATACCAATGCTCAATTTGATTGATTCGAGTATGTGTTTCATAGATATGTAAATAAAGAGATAAATACACTAAT
>CAZREC010000133.1:0-6239 GCA_964599025.1 uncultured Muribaculaceae bacterium
TGGTAAGAGTGGAAGGTGATAATGCTTTCTTTACAATTGATCAGCCGAGAATAGTTGAGCACGTTTTGGTTGCAAACACAAATTACAACTTCCAACTCTTGAATTACGGATCGAGGTACTCTTCAAAGTTAAATGCTTTAACACAGGTATATGACGAGTACAGCAGCGGAACAACCTATGCTACTGTAAGAAATCCAAATATCCCCGATGCTGCTCCGGCAAAATTTGGGGTATGGTATATGCCTGACGTTTATAATTTTGGAGGCGGACAAGACTATATAAGACTTGCAGGTCAGCAGATTCTTGCTAAAATTGCAGCAGGAAGGGCAGCCGGAATTGCAGCAAGGGCAGCAGGTAAGACAAAAGCAGAGGCCACTGCAGATTCAACTGCGGCATATACTGCCAAGGTACAAGGCTATGTAAAGCTTATTGCGAAAGGTTACCTTAATTCAACACAAACCGGAACATCGGAGTATTACCTTGCTCTTTTCCCGGGTGTGGCACCTGCTCCGCTTGACCTTTGGAACACAATACAGGGTGCATGGGCAAAATGGGACCTGAGCGCTCTTGGAACTGTAAACAAAGTTATCTTCTACATGGACTCTTCCGATAAGGATGCCAATGGAAAGATGAGGACACCGCCTTACTTCTGTCTAGACGGAATAAGGTTAAAATAACATATATAATAGTACAGAGGGGTGTAAAAGCCCCTCTGTTTTAATTATCAACAGGGTAGAGATATTTCGGGTAATGTGTATATTTTCCTGCATAAATAATTTTATTATAAAAAAAACTCGTATATTGCTGTCAAATAATCATATAAACACTTTAGGGCCGATATGAAATATTTTTTAAATATGATTTGTACCACATTTCTGGTATTCATGTTCACTTTTAACATAGCCTCTTCTCAAAATTCAGTAAAAATTAAAAAAGAGACACTTAAGGTACTCTATGTCGGGGGCTCAGCAGACATGTCGTCTTATGCCGCCAAAAAACCTTCTCCTGAAGAGAAGGAGGCTTCGGTTCTTAAAAGGATGAAATCATTTGAGAATCTTCTCAAAAGCTATTTTACCGATGTCACCGTCATAAGGGATAAAGACTATAAAGAGTCGTTATCGAAGAATTTCGATGTGACAATACTAGATGGAACTCCTCCGCTAAGGGTTCCGCTCTATACAGAGAAAGATGAGAAGGGTAACTATACAGTTTACAAAAATGCAGGATATATAAGTGAGGATTTTGACAGTCCAATGATAACTATTGCTGAGGCATCAGACAGAATAGGACGGAGAATCGGGCTTAAACTGGATTGGTATTGCCTTTGCCTCGATGCTCAGGCCTATAATTTTGACATCACACATCCTGTTTTCAATAAACCATTTAAGGTTAAACTTACCACAGAGGTGTTACCTACTCCAAAACCCGCAATGGAGTTTCAGAAATATTACAAGGAGACCATACCTGCCACACAAAAGATGTGGAGGGTGCAGACCCAGGGTTGCATGACAAATCCCGAATTCAGAATAGGGATGGTCTGCCGTCCATGGGGGTTTAAAGACTCACCGGAAACAGAGGTAATCTCAGGAGGTGTAAGTCTCAAATCACCGGACGCAATTGCGATAGGTCGTCATGGTAACTTCTTTCACTGGGGATTTGCTGCTTCGCCCGAATTTATGACAGAGGAGGCAAGAACTGTCTTTGCTAATGCTGTTGCATACACGGCAACTCTTAAGAATGAAAGAGTTATCTCACGCAAGTATGACGACCGGAAAACCACCAGATACGAAATGGTTTTTGTCTATGCCAGGTCACATGAAGATTCCGCATTACTGGCAGCAAATCTTCCATATCTCTATAAAGATGAAAAAACGAGAGCGGGTCTTTCTGTAGATGATGATGCAAAATATCTGGGTATTGCCAACAATAATCACGCTATCCTGAATAAGGCAATCTCTATGCTTGAAAAGGGAGAAAATAAAGAACTTGCCCAAAGGATACTGGACAGATACACACTGGCTACATTCAAGACTCCCGTACAGTGGAGAGAGTGGTATGAAAAGTATAAGAACATGATGTTCTTCTCTGAGTCGGGCGGGTTTTATTTTCTTATAAATTCAAAGGAGAAAGGCGTATATGGAAACGACTACTCACTTATGCAGATAGAACGAGCAGGCAGAGATATGGTAACAGAGGCCACAAATAACATAAATCCGGTAAATGTCTCAACAAAGCTTTTGCGGTTGGAAAACGGAGAGCTGGCAGCTTTAGTCAGAGTGAAAATTGAAAAAGGATTTCATATCTATGCCAGGGTGTCTGAAAAGGAACCATACATCAATACCCAGGTAGAGTTTGAGCCAGCAGAAGGATTTGTCAAGTGTTCAGAAATGGGCATACCGGCAAGTAAAAAATATGGAGAAAACGGAACATTCATATATGAGGGGGATCTCCTTTTCTATCAGAAATTCGTTGGTACGGGCAAAGAGGAGTTTAAGTTAAAATTCTCGTATCAATGCTGCGACGACCAGATATGTTTTCCTCCAGTTGAAAGGGAATTATCAGTAAAATTTTAATAAAAAATGAGTATATTTGAAGCTTAAGCTGAAAAACCATTTTTCTGACAAGTTTCAATGCAAGCCAATACAGACAGAGAAGATATTGAAGTAACCTTTAGAGAAGTTTATGCGTCTTATTTACATAAGGTCAGATTCTTCGCCTATAATTACCTTCAGGATCAGCAGGCAGCAAATTGTGTGGCACAGGATGTGTTCATAACAGTGTGGGAAAACAGGGATTCAGTCATTTTTGACGATAATATTATGGGTTACCTGCTAACAGTGACCAAAAACAAATGTTTGAACTTGCTCAGGAGAAAGAAAACAGAGAGTTCGTTCAATAATTACAAGAAGGAGCAATATGACAGGGATTCATTAAATTATATGGCACTTAAAGACTCCTCCTCTACAGATATTTACGCCAAGGAGGTGGAAAAAATATTCAGGTCATCTGTAGATCAGATGCCGGAAAAAATAAAGGAGGCATTTTTACTTAACAGGTTTAATAATTTAAAATATACAGAAATAGCAGAAAAGCAAAGAGTTAATATTAAGACGATAGAATACAGGATTATGTGTGCATTAAAAATTCTCAGAAACAACCTGAAAGATTATTTGCCTTTATGACAAAGAAATTATTATTAAAATATATAGAAGGAAAAGCCAGCCGGAAGGAAGAGCAGGATATAATGTCGTGGGTTGGCAGATCTGAAGATAATCTTAAGTACTATATAGGACTTAAAAATCTTTGGATCCATAATAATATGCCTGATACTGTTGCAAATAAGCAAGAGTTGACAGACCTTCAAAATATAATCAACAATTCCGTAAAAGGAGGATCTGCAGAACGCAGACAAATTTCAGGGTATTATAAATTTATCCTTTATGCAGCATCAATTGTTTTACTACTCTCAGTTTCTCTGAATATATACATGATATCCGGCAAGGAAACTAAAAGTGAAATACCTGTGGATCAAAGAATAAGGCTTTCGGATGTGCCACGGAAAATCACTCATACAATATACACAAACAAGGGAGTCAAGGGATATGTAGTACTACCGGACGGATCGAAGGTGAGTCTGAACTCAGATACAAAAATTACTTTCCCTGACCAGTTCTTTGGTTCAACAAGAGAGGTGGCTGTTTCAGGCGAAGCTTTTTTCGATGTTGTCAAAGATTCGGCAAAACCAATGATTGTAAGTACTAACAGAAACTTTATCATTAAGGTTATGGGTACTAAATTCAATATCCGTTCTTATGAGAATGACAATGAGGCCCAGACAACCCTGTATTCCGGTTCAATAAAACTTATAAGAAGATACCCTGACAGAAACGAGGAGTTTATTACAGAACTTAAGCCTAAGGAATCGTTTTTATTCAAGGACAATGCCCGTCCTGTATTGATTAAACAGGCAGATACTGTGAGACAGGACGCATGGAGAAGAGGCGAGTTAATGTTTGATTTCACACCAATCAGTGAGGTTATAAAGAAACTTGAAAGATGGCACGGAGCTGAGTTTTTGGTAGAGAACAAAGATATCCTTAAGTACAAACTCACTGCTAATTTTAAATCCGAATCTCTGGTTCAGATAATGGAGATGATCAAATATTGTTCTTTTATAGATTATTCAATTAAAGACAATGTTGTGACCTTGTCAAAATCACATGTCCCGGGGTTTTAGATCCATTTATAAATAATTTAAGGATAAACACATGAAAAGGGAAATTCAACAAAGTGCTCCTTCAGGAGCTGTTTACGGACTTGGACTCATTGGTGCCGCTATCTATTTTGTTTCTCATGCTACAAGCTTCTGGCTAGGTGTCCTTGGTATTTTAAAAGCTATAGTATGGCCTGCTTACCTTGTCTATGAAGCCCTGAAATCGTTGGGTGCATAGAAAATTCTTATAAGTATAATAATATTTGATTGAAAATGGCAAGTGGACTTTGATGTAAAAGCGTCAATTGTCTTATCTTTACACCCGTAATTATATTTAAGGATGAAAAGAGCGTTTTTGATTTTTTCTTTGTTTCTGTTTGTATCAAATCTGCAGTCGCAGGACTCCTCAAAAAACAATACCCCCCGCTCCAGAGAGGTTGATTTCATAACTTACCCGGTTCTCTGGCACCAGACATCTGCAGAGTACAGAGCGCTGTGTTATCAGGCATTTAATGTGGCACGTACATATCTGGAAACAATAATCCCGGAACGTCGCCCCGGTGAAAAGTATGCAATAGTGACAGATCTGGATGAGACAATACTTGACAACAGTTTCCTTGAAGCAAAGAATATCAAGGAGGGAAAAGTATATGATACCGAAGGATGGTAAAAATGGGTGAGTTCAGCAACTGCAACCGGAATTCCAGGTGCAGTGGATTTTCTGAGGTGGGCATCGGGACAGGATATTACAATTTTTTATATTAGTAACAGAACACCATCAGACATTAATGCAACCATTGAGAATCTTAAAAAACTACAACTACCTGACGCAAATAGGGAGAATATGCTGTTTCTGGCAGACGGGTCAACAAAG
Source organism: uncultured Muribaculaceae bacterium (assembly GCA_964599025.1). GTDB lineage: Bacteria > Bacteroidota > Bacteroidia > Bacteroidales > UBA932 > Bact-08. Next base: position 5,088 of record CAZREC010000133.1, read on the forward strand.
GAACCAAGGAGAAAGAAAGTTGAGGAGACCCACAAGATTGTAATGTTGTTGGGTGACAACCTCAATGACTTCTCTAATGTTTTTGAAAAAAGAACCATTGGTGACAGAAAGGCAGAAACGGATAAACTTCGTGATGAGTGGGGTAAAAGATTCATTGTACTACCAAATGCCATTTACGGAGATTGGGAGAGTGCCATTTATGACTATAACCGTAAACTGACCCCACAGCAAAAAGAGAAAAAGAGACAAGATAATTTAAGAGGATATTAAAATCAGACCATTATACTATGAAAGGGAAAATTTTTAAGGAATCCAGCAATATCTATCAGGATCAGGCAAAGATACTGCTTAACTACTATCAGCAGGCAGCAGAGAAAATTATTCAGGAAGAGGAGAAAATAGAAAAAAACATAGCATCTTTAGAGGAGGAGAAGAAACCCTTTAAGATGGAGTTGTCTAAGGTTGGGATCTGGAAATGGGTTACAATAATTCTTGTAATTCCTTTTATTTACTTCCTGCTCAAGGAGAGGGGACTTAAAAAGACTGTAACGGAGATTGAAAGTAAGATTGCCGATTTGCAGAAACAGCATAAAGAAATTTTTCGTGACTATAAAGTGAGCAAACTTGGTGTTGCATACGTACCGGTTGCCAGCCAGGTCAAGTACGATAACAGAAGTTTCATTGTAGATCACACGGGAGTTGTTAAAGAGGCAGAATTCAAACTTCAGCTGTCAAGACAGAATGATTTACTGGCCGAAAAGATTGATGAGCTTGAAAAACTTGCAAAAGAGGCTCCTGTAGTTGAGAGTTCAAACAATACAGAAGAGATTGATACAGAACAGTACTCACAATCTATGCAGCACCTGAGCCATCACGATTATTTCGGAAACCTGGAGAGAGCATTAAGGTCCATATCTTTCTGTATGGATGATTTAGATATTACATCTGTTTCTCTTCCTTTGGTAGCAAACAACAGCACCTATCACGACTTCATACGGGAGTTTTCAACATCTGAAGTACCTGAGGGGGCACCGGTAATTCAGATATTCGACACTGAAAAGTATAACAAGCATATTGCAAAGTTCCAGGAACTGAATAAACTCAAGGACTCTCTTTCTAAGCATACTGAGCAGTTCGAAGACGTACTCAAAG
>CAZREC010000134.1:0-6217 GCA_964599025.1 uncultured Muribaculaceae bacterium
TTCCGCCAGCGGCATTTTCGACCGCTCGTAGAGATCCCAGTATTTTTTGGGCGCAACGTAAGGAGCATGAGGTTTTTTAAATCCAATTGCAAGAAAGAATGATTTACCGGAAGCGGCAAAGCTTTTAATCATCTCAACTCCCTTTTCTGCAATAATTCCGTCTTCGTATGTATTATCAGGAACATCGGCACATTCGGTTGCCTTTCTCCCATTAGAGATAACATAAGTAGGGGCAGGGGTTTTTATATATGGTATACTCCACGATTGGGGGTCATCCCTGTAATTTTTATCATCAAGAGGGTGATATATTTTGCCCATCCCAACTGTTTCATAACCGTTTTTTCTGAAAAGTTCCGGGAGGGTAACCAGAGATGGATTATTGGTTCTGAAATTTCCCTGGAGCGACCATACTCCTGTATTATCGGGGCGAACACCTGTAAGCAGGCTTGTCCTTGTTGGTCCGCTGAGTGCGAACTGACAGTAGTTGTTTGTAAAGGTGACACCGTATTTTGCAAGACGTTTGAAATTGGGAGTACGGGCCATATTGTCGCCATAAACAGACAGCACAGGCCTTAGATCGTCTATTGCAATAAACAGGACATTAGGTTTTCCGGAATTGTTCCCGGATGTATTCTGATCCTGGGCAGAACATAAGAGAGGCGACACAGGGCCGGTACAGGCAATAGTGCCAATGCCTATGATGTATTTTCTTAAATTATTTGTGTTCATGCTTATCTGGATTTTTTATCTCTGTAAGGGGTGTTTTTCAGGAACGTCCATACTCTGCTTGCATTGAGGTTCTTGTCAAATGAAATGCCGCACTTTTCTCTCAAAACATTCAGCTCATCTTCTGTAATACGGTTTATTTCCGATTCAAGTATCTTTGGCTGACCGGCATATTTTATCTTTGCCACCTCGGAAAGGAGAAAAATTTTATAGAAGGAGGCAAAGACGAATTTGCCCTCCTCGTAAGAAGTATTAAGATGAACTTTTGTCTTCTCTCTTATTTCAACAGCCTTCGCTTCTGCCTGGTCATCGCATATTCCGCGGTAATACTGGTCAAGCTCCTCATCGGAGAGAACTTTTCTCAGATTCTCCTCGTGTAATTTTTTTAAGGCATTAGCAGAAGGTATACTTATGTATATTTCCTTCCTGAGAATATTGACGAAGTGTGCATCCTCTTCTTCTGCAAGCTTTGCCAAAGCAAGTTGTTTTGCCTCATCCAGAGGGACATGGATGATAATTTCATAAACTTTCCTTACAGTTGAAGGATTAAATGAGTCGGTGACTTTGCCGGAAACGGTCTGAGCATTTGATGTTCCTGCAATAAATACAAAGAGAAGTGTCAGGAAAATAAAAATATGTTTCATAATATGGCAGTTAATAATTCGTTGATTTTTGATGAAGCCTTTAATCCACTCCCTGTTAGGGAAACAACAATTTTCTCATCCCTCAGGATTTTACCTTCATACTGCTTAATTGCAGCAACGGCAGCAGCAGAAGTAGGTTCTATATAGATACCTTGCGAAGAACAAGCTTTTAATGCCGCTACAATCTCTGTATCATCTACTGTTACAAAATCACCACCAGTCTTTTGTACAACGTCAATTATCTGTTTAATCCTGACAGGCTTATGAATGGCGATGCCTTCGGCAATTGAAGGATTGTGAGAACTTATTATAGTCTCCTTACCTTCTATGTAGTCTTTAAGAGGAGAGCATTTATTGCTTTGCACGGCCATCAGTTTTGGCATACGGTCAATAATTCCAGCCCGTTTCATCTCCTGAAGTCCAAGATAGGCCCCGATAATCTGTGACCCACTTCCCACCGGCACAAAGTAATAATCTGGAACTTGCCAATCCATCTGCTCAACTATCTCATAAATTGCGGTTTTTGTACCATGAAGAAAATATGGGTTCCACGCATGGGCAGCATAGTAGCTTCTTATTGCCCCTTCGATAGCAGCATTTGCGCAATCTATACGGTTACCCTCAATAAGATGTAACTCTGCTCCATAGGCTTTTACCTGAAATGATTTAGCAGAAGAGTTTCCTGCCGGCATGTAAATATGTGCCTTAATTTTTGCCCTCGCGCAATATGCAGCAATGGCACATGCAGAATTTCCGGAGGAATCTTCTACGATCTCTTTAATTCCCAGCTCTCTGCACTTACTGATAAGAATTGCGGCACCACGGTCCTTGAATGACCCGGTGGGTAGCATGAAATCTAGTTTGCCAAAGACGGTCATTCCTTGAAGATCCATAGGGACCAGTGGGGTGAACCCTTCATTAAAAGATATTGCAGACTGGAAGTCTTCTAAAGGAAGTACCTGCCTGTATCTCCAGAAGCTCTTTTCATCGGGCAACAGACTCCTGTCCAACACGGGCATATAATCCAGATCCAGATAACTGCCACATTCACAACGCCAGATGGCTTTATCTGTAGGGTACCGGGCTCCGCAGGCGGGGCATATAAACTGACAAAGCATGGTCGTTATATTGTTAATGTTTCACCTTCGCTTTTGGCTACAATAGCAGCTCCTGTAAGGTCACCCCATACATTTACCGCAGAACGGATCATATCGAGAGGCTGCTGCACAACAAGCACCAATCCAATGCCCTCCAGTGGAAGCCCTACTGCATTCAGAACAACAGCCAGCATGACAAGACCTGCAAGAGGAATTCCTGCTGCTCCTATTGCAGCAAGCAAACTGGTGAACACAACAATCATCTGTTGCCCCAGAGTGAGGTCTATTCCGTATGCCTGAGCAACAAAAATTCCCGTAACACACTCAAAAAGGGCGGTTCCGTTCATATTTACAGTGTTGCCAAGGGGCAGACAAAACCCGGCAATCTTACGGGAAACATTGCTTTTCTCCTGAATATCGCGAAGGGTGATAGGCAATGAAGCTGCTGACGAGGCAGTAAGGAATGTTGTCATAAGTCCTGTTCCCATCTGACTCATGAATTTAAATGGATTCTTATGGGTGAAAGACACAAAAATTGCCGGCAGAATTATCAATCCTTGTATCAGGCAACCTCCTGCAATAATTGCAGAATAGATACCGAGGCTACCAAACATGACACGAAGTGCTTCAGGATTTCCGGCCTGGGCACCAACCATCGATGAAACAACACCAAACAAGCCAAAAGGGGCAAAACGGATAATCAGCATAGTGAGTTTTATCATCACCTCATAAAAACCGTTAAAGAGGTCGGTCAACATTATGCGGTTTTTATCTGTTGATACGGTTATAAAATATCCAAACAAAATAGCAAAGAAAATCACCGGCAGCATCTGCCCGTCTGCCATTGCCCTGAAAATATTATTTGGTACAATACTTATCATCTGGTTCACAAATGAAACTTCTGTAGAAGCCAGCTTTGTAACAGATTCCTTTAATTGTAAATCTACTCCCACACCGGGTTGAAATGCATTTACAAGTAAAAGACCTAATATACATGCAATAAGGGTTGTGATTACATAATAGGCAAATGTCTTGCCTGCAATCCTGCCTAAATCCTTCGTCTCTCCAATACTGGACACTCCCATTATCAATGCGCTGAAAACAAGTGGAATGACTACCATTTGTAATCCTCTCAGAAAGATATCACCCAGCCACTTTGTGTAGATGGTGTATTCATGGCCAAATACCCCTAACAAAATGCCCAGGCATATTCCAATCAGAATCTGCCAGGGCAAAGCAAGCTTAAATTTTTTACCCATAAAAAAGTAATGTGAAGTTTATATAGCTGTAAGTTTTTTCCTGACGTAAATATAGTGAATAGAATTATATAACATTTCATCAATATTATGTAACTCTAAAAATTTGTTGCAGGCTACCTTTGGTGCGTACTTAAAAAATAAATATTATGCCACTATTAACTATCTTACTCGTATTAATTCTTGCAGGCGTAGCCCTTTGGCTCGTGAATACATTCATTCCCATGGATATCAAAATAAAGAAAATCCTTAACATCGTGGTAGTGATAATAATTATAATCTGGCTGCTAAGATTGTTCGGATTACTTGACTTCCTGAGAGATATTACAGTTTAATTCCCGGGGAACGTTATAGTTTGTCAGACCAGACCCGATAGACATCTTTCCAGTGATAGTATGGGGCCATGTCGGTTTTAACAGGTATTTCCACCTCTTTTTCACAATGTAGTAGTTTTACAATAACGTCACCTGTTTTACCATTCCTGTAAAAAATAATCTGCAGATTGACCCCCATTGGACTTACTTTGAAATCGCTCCATGCTGCGTAGATTTTTTCAGGGTCGTTCTCCTGATTATTCATACCCTTGATATCCAGGAGGGCCAGCAGAGGGATAATGTATGTGTCATGTCCAAATCGCAGATCGGCCGACCTGTTGCCGGTTTTAACAGCGTTGTCTGCACATTCCAGAATATCTTTCAACAATAGCTTAGAACTGTCCATTGCAACCTTTCCATTGACAGGGGATGGGCCGACGTTATAATATGATGACATGTTAAGAGCCTGCCAAAGTACAAAATGTTCATCTTTAGAAAAGAAATCTGACATTGATATATTCAGATGGTCAACATCGGGCAGGTCTCCGGCTATCAAATGAATATTACGTATAAAGGTGAGAGGGTCACCAACATGTTCTTTAGCGTATGATTTGTCATTAAACAGAGAGTTAATAAAACGTTCTGTGTCAAAATGCTCTTTTATGAAGTTGTCACGAATAGCATATACAGAATCTCTTTTTACATTGGAATAGCTGTTATTGAGATATGTAAATTTTGCAGCTGCATCTCTGGTAATCTCAATTTCGGGATTCAGCTCCTTAAGCCTTTCATTATTTGCGGCCATACTTAATATACATCTCGGAACAACTGTCGATCGACTGTAAATATAGCATTTACGGCCATTTTTTGTAGAAAACACTTCAGGAAAGGAGCGAAACATACGCTCTGCAATCTGACGATGTTCTCTCACCCCAAGCTGTGTGAGATCACCATATCGCCCTTCTGCATCCCTGGCAGCAACAGTAACCTTTTCGTACAAACTTTCTCCTAATGACGATAGTTTGTTGTCCTTATGGGCATCATTCAGAATTTTCTGAGGGTAGGTGTAACTTTCCGGAGTTTGTATCCAGCGGGAACCATGACGCCCGTAATGGCTTATGTAAAATGGCTCATATCCTTTTGGTGCAGGGGTTGCCGGAGTGGATACATAATTGTATATCTGATAGATGCCACTTGAATGATTAATGTTGCTAAGGAACTCCTCTTTGGTTGTCTGAGCCTGAACGAAAGACGACAACAGAAGAGAGAGAACCGCAAAGGAAAATTTTAGATTCTTCATAATTTGTAAATTATTTTCAAAAGAATAAAGATATATTAAAACGACAATATTGAGTTATTTATAATTACAAACAACATTAACAGAGCTGATAGTAAACAATAGACTAACAGATGAATACGTATACTTCTCATTTCCAGTGAAGTGCTAGCACCTCTGGCAGAGTAAATAGTGGTCTAGCTTAAAACAAGGTACATCGCAGCAGCCAATATAGCACCAACGATTGGAGCTAAAACCGGTACAAAAGCGTATCCCCAATCGCTGCCTCCCTTATGTTTTATAGGAACTACTGAGTGAATGAATCTTGGAGCAAGGTCACGGGCAGGATTGATGGCATATCCGGTTGCACCTCCCAAAGAGAGGCCGATGGCAGTAACTACCAGAGCTATTGGCAATGCACCTACACTTCCGAGCCCAATCTTAAGATCGGGTATTGTTTCGCAGGTAATGCCTGCTCCTTCTACATAAAAAACAACAAAAACCAGAACAAACGTTCCTACAACTTCACAGAAGAAGTTGCTGGGAATCTTGCGAATGGCAGGCTTTGTGGCAAAACATCCAAAAATTGTCTCTTTGTCTTCTGTCAGATTGAAGTGATGTCTGAAGAACAGCCAGACAAGAAGCGCCCCAAGTGCAGCACCCACCATCTGAGCAATAATAAAGAGCCCGACCTTGGCCCAGGCAAATTTTCCGGCTATGGCAAGCCCGAGTGTAACTGCAGGATTCAGATGGGCCCCGGAATACGGACCTGCAATAATAACACCCGTAAACACAGCCAGACCCCAGCCCAATGCAATTACTATCCAGCCTCCGTTATAGGCCTTTGACCCTTTCAAACAAACATTGGCAACAACACCATCGCCTAAAAGTATCAGAACCATTG
>CAZREC010000135.1:0-6138 GCA_964599025.1 uncultured Muribaculaceae bacterium
GGGTGGTTTCTATTTTGGAAGTCACGACAAAGCGCATGGATCAAAACACTTCTGGATAAGGTACAAACCCGTGGATAACTCTCTAGGATTTGCCTTTTCACACGATCTCTCATGTGCTCCCGGAGACAGCTGGAAGATTCCACCTCAGATAATGTACCCATATTCCGGTAGTTGGCATAAAGCAGCTGATTTTTACCGCAATTGGTTCAATACTTCTATTACTCTTACCGATGTTCCAGCATGGGCGCAGAATGCATCGGGATGGATGCTGACAATTATGAAGCAGCAAAACAATGAGATAATGTGGGATTACAACAGTCTGGAAGAACTATGCAAAATTTCTGAAGAGAGAGGACTGGACGTTATAGGATTGTTTGGATGGACATTTGGAGGACACGACCGTTTTTATCCCGACTATGACCCTGATCCTGCAATGGGTGGACGCGAAGTACTGGTAAGGGCACTGAAAATAATCAGAGAAAGGGGCAAACGCTCAATAATCTATGCAAACGGACAACTTATTGATCAGAATGGCACCACATACTGGGGTGAAAAAGGCAAGTTCATAACAGTTCAAAAAAAAGATGGTACTCTTGATTACCAGAAGTGGCACAAATATACAGACGCCCCTGCCCGTTTCCATGGAATGGCTTGTCTTGGCTGCGACGAATGGTATGAAAGGATGCTTGGACTTGCCATACAAGCCAATGATCTTGGTGCAGACGGAATTCTTTATGACCAGCTGGCAGTGACTGCACCTAAGTACTGCTACTCCCCCGACCACGGACATGCTGTTCCGGCTATAGTTTACGAAGGTGACCGCTATCGTCTTCTCAATCGCATAGCAAACCACATGAAAACCATTAACCCCGATTTCATAATAATGACAGAAGGTTTGTGTGATGCTGTACTGGGTTCTGTTGCTTACTTCCACGGCTATGAAAATGGAGCGTATGTTCCTGAGCAGAAAGAGTTTTCTTCACGTCTTAATGGCTCCGCCCCTACTTTCATCTATCCGGAAATGTTCAAGTATACGTTTCCTGAAGTTCTTACTACATACCGTAATCCAGCTCCTGTAAACAACCGCCTTATACTTAACTATGCAACTGTATATGGTCTGCGTAGCGAACTTGAAGTCAGATACTCAGCAGATGTACGATATCTGAAAGAGAACAGGATACCTGTACCTGAAGACTATTGGAACGTAATAAGCAAACCCGATATAGATCTTGTCACCAGTGAGGACCCTGCTGCTGCAAGACTCTATTCACTTGCAATAATTAACTTTCAACGGGAGAACTCAGACTTGTTATGGCATGGAAAATACGAGGATGAAAAAGGGATAAATATTAAATGCAACAAGAGTGTCATTGCAAAAGCCTTCGTTTCTGGTAACCGTATGGGTGTTGTTGTATGGAACACAGGATTGCAGGACGAGCAGTTCTTGCTTGATGTTCCCGGTTACTCTTTTGAGTATGCCACCGAACCCGGTAAAGGGAGTGTAAGCGCGACCGGAAAGCTCAAGTCGCAAAATATACGGATGCTAGTCTGGAAAAAGATCTTTTAATTAATTTGTTATGGTTAAGATTCCAAAAATATTTTTATACTTTGTTGCAATACTGATACTTGCCTGTTCTGCGGAGAGCAATCCAGGTAATACCGGAGGAGGTGGTGGAAATGTATCAGTAAAATATGAGGGAAAAGTTTTATGCAACCAACAAGGAGTTGCCGGGGTTGTTGTAAGTGATGGAACTAATTGCGTCTTAACGGATGTAACCGGAGCTTTCTCTCTCTCCTATAACCCTTCCGCAACCCATATTTATATCTCTTCTCCTGCCGGATATTCCGTTACTGTTGAGAATAGTGTGCCAAAATTCTGGGTGAGGCTGAATCAGATTTCAGACAAAAAGAGCATAAACTTCAATCTAACCAAACTGAGTGGTTCAGACAATAAACACTACTTTATAGCTATTGGTGACCCTCAGGTGCGAAACACAACCGAGCTTAACCTTCTCAACCCTATTCTTGACTATATAAAGAACGATATCAACACCTTAGGACTTAATCCCGTACATCTGATGGTCGCCGGAGATGTTGTATTCAACAAACCTTCCATGCATGACCAGAGTAAATCATATTTCAGCTCTGTAAACCAACCGGTCTATTATGCAATTGGCAATCATGACCATGTATACTCTTCTTCTGAGACCCCCTCTCTTACAAGGGACAAGAGTGCAGATTCTGTATTTATAAGGCACTATGGCCCTACGCATTTCTCGTTCAACAGAGGTCAGGTTCATTATATTGTTTTAGACAATATCTATTTCAAGGGTGGTGCAGATGCTGATTATCAGGTGGAATTCACTCAGGAACAATTAAAATGGGTAGAAAAGGACCTTTCATTTGTAACCAAAGACAAGGCTCTTGTGCTGATGTTTCACGCCCCTTCCAAGTCGCGTTACTCCTCTTTTTACGGCAACAGTGCGGACTTGCATGCCCTTCTTAAAGGATATGCCGGTGTGCATATAATAAGTGGTCATACTCATTACAACTCCGTAATGGCAGATAATTCTGGAATTACAGAACACATAGTTGGGGCAGCATGTGGTGGTTTCTGGGAAGGTCCTGTTTGTCTTGACGGGACTTTATTAGGCTACAAGATATTCGAAGTAAGCGGAACAAGTTTTAAGTGGATTTACAGGGCATACTCCGATCCTGCATCTCAGTTCACTGTTTTCAAACCTGAACCCAGGGCTCCCCTGCTCAGACCATCAACAGAACTTCTGGTAAATGTATGGGATTGGGATCCGGCCTGGAAAGTGACTTATTCTGAAGATGGCGGATTTACATATACAGATATGATCCGGATAGCAGAAAAGGCATTCGATCCTACTGCATACCAATGTTTTGGTGCCGATGGTGAAAACCGGATCCCAACTCGGACATGGATAAATGCATCTCTTACCGATCATATTTTCAAGTGTGTCCCATCTTCCGGTAAAACAAAGGTTATTATTAAAGCTATCAATCGCTTTGGGATAGAATTCCGCAAGGAGGTAGAATTACAAGATTTCAATTTAATAAGATGAAAAGCGTAATAAATATCAAAAACACATATAAATGGGAGGTTCTTGCTCTCCTGTGGATTGCGTTTTTTGTCAACCAGGCCGACAGGCAGGTTTTTAATGTTGTACTTCCATTAATAAAAGCCGACCTGAGTCTGACAGATCTGCAGGTCGGTATGATTGCCACTGCCTTCAATCTTATATTCGCCCTTCTGGTACCTATGGCAGGATATATTGGCGACCTGTTCAGCCGTAAATGGATAGTGACTCTGAGCATCCTTTTCTGGAGCATTGCCACAATGTTTACAGGTTTGAGCAATGGTGTGCTCATGCTGATTATCATGCGAAGTATTGCAACAGGTGGAGGTGAGGCCTTCTTTGGTCCCGCAAACTATTCATTGCTGGCTAGCTACCACAAGAACACACGCTCCTTTGCCATGTCCATACATCAGACCTCTTATTATCTGGGTATTATTGTAAGTGGTTATCTTGCCGGTTATGTAGGCGAACACTATGGCTGGAGAAACGCATTTTATATTTTTGGAGCAGTAGGCGTGATTCATGCTATTATCTTGATATTCAGATTAAAAGACAAAAAGGATAGCTTGTCTGCAGAAGATGGTTTGGCTGAAAAAGTTGTCATTAAGGAAAAAATCAAATTCTTTGAAGGATTTAAAGTACTCTTCACCACACCAAGCGCTGTTGTTCTTACAATTGGCTTCAGTGGATTGATATTCGTGATAACAGGATATCTTACATGGATGCCAACCTATCTGTATGAAAATTTTGGAATGAGTCTCTCTTCTGCAGGTTTTCACTCTATGTTCTACACCCATCTGTTTGCCTTCATTGGAGTGCTTATTGCCGGTAAGATGTCGGACAGGATTGCCAGAAAGAATCCGGCAAGCAGAATGATGATGCAAGGAATAAGTCTGCTGGCTGCAGCTCCTTTTATCGTGCTTATGGCTAACTCCAGCGTTATGGTTACAATATTTATCGGATTTGCGGGATTCGGTTTTGCACGTGCATTTTTTGATGCAAACACCTACACTGTCCTGTACGATGTGGTACCCGAGAAATACCACTCGTCAGTTTCAGGTGTAATGATAATGACAGGCTTTCTGGTCGGTTCTTTATCTCCTGTTATACTGGGATATCTTAAACCGCTGTTTGGTCTTTCATTCGGAATTTCTTTACTGGCAGTTGTCTGGGTAGTATGCGGGGCACTTTTGATTTTCACATCCAAATATCTTTTTAAAAAGGATTATGCTAAGGTACACCAACTATAGAGGCTTGTCTGTAAACTCTGTCGGAAACAGCTGGGTAAAGCTCTATATTGCTCCCATGCAAGGTGGACGGATTATCCAGCTTGAACTTGACGGATATGGATTTTTCTATGTAAATCCTAATCCCGAAGGAGCATGGTTGAATTTTGGAGGAGAGAAGATCTGGCCGGCACCCCAGGGATGGAGTTCTCCGGATAAATGGCCCGGGCCGCCAGATCCGGTACTGGATGGCGGCACCTATTCTATCACGGAATTAGATGCCGGAACAGGAGAGAAATGGGTGAAACTCACAAGTCCGTTTGATAATTTTACAGGATTACAAATTACAAAGGAGATTCGCTTATCAGAAATCTCTACTGAAGTAGAAATCAAAGCATCGTTCCACAACCTTGGTGATCATTCTGTAAGATGGTCCTTATGGCCGGTATGCCAGATGAATACTCCTTGCGAGAGCCCAGAAAACAGATATCAGATAATATGTCCGGTTAACCCGGAAAGTAAATTAGAAAATGGGTTTAAGGTAATACATGGTTTGGCGAATAATCCTCAGAATAGCTTCGATTCATTTGGCAACCTGGTTGTCAGTTATCAGTATCTGGTGGGAAAAGTAGGACTTGATTCAAATGAAGGATGGGTTGCCTGGCTAGATAATGTGACCGGAAAAGTATTCGTTTACAAATTTGTTTTCGATTCACAAAAAGATTATCCACAGAACTGCTCTGTGGAGATCTGGACAACGGGCCGGGGATTAACCTATTCAAGAAAACTGAATGTACATCTTGATGACAGAGGGGTCAACCCTCCTTACATGGAAGCCGAGCTATTGTCTCCTCTGCAGGAGATACGTCCCGGAGAGAGCTCTCTGTTTGAATACCGTATGGCAACTTCAACCATTCCTGCACATTCAGGAATAAAGAAGGTTAATAAGTATGCAGTGATATCATCACCATTACAAAACGCAATAATTGGAAACAGTATTGCTATAACAGGGAAATTTGGAGTTTTCACTAACGGGAGCGTGAAACTAAAGGTGAACGGTACATACATATCCGAAATACGGGTGACCCCATTTGAGGGTGTAAATATAGATTTTAACATAGAAAATGGGCTGTCTGAGATAGAGGACCCGGTTTCAGTATCGCTTGATCTGTTCGATGCAGATGGTCATTTCCTGGGAATAATAGATAAAAATTAAAAGGTATAAGATAATGAGTGCAAATAATAAATTTGAGAAGGCAAAGGTGGGATTACTTTTGATTGCTTCACCCAGATTCAAAAATATGGGGGAGGGACAAAAAAGAGGGACTTACAACGAAAGAAAAATAAGAGAAAGTGAGAGCCTGAAAGATTCGCTTGATACTACTTTAGATGTTATATATCCGGGTATTATATATGAGAGAGAAGATGCACAACGTGCAATAAATCTTTTCTTTGCAGAGAAGGTAGATTTTGTGGTTGCACAATTTCTCTCATGGTCAGAAGACTTCGCATGGATAAGATTCTTCAGAGATATGCCGGAAATTCCAATATTGTTTATCAACCCGGTAAAGGAGAAGGTTGATTTCGAGACTACCCTGGACGAAGATGATTTTGTTGAGTTTCTCTCTTCAGGCACTTTAGTAGGTTCACTTGAAGGATCTGGTTCAATCACCCGCCTTGGAAGGAGAGCTGTTAAAGTTGTAATGGGCAGCAAAGAGGAGATTCACAATGAGATTATCTCATTTTCTAAAGTTGCAAAGGTCCGCAGTGTGCTTTCATCGCCAGTGGATAGCGACTCCAGCACCCGC
>CAZREC010000136.1:0-6079 GCA_964599025.1 uncultured Muribaculaceae bacterium
ATAAAAGAAATAAGTATTAATTAAATATAATATTTTCTTACTATACTATAAGTAAATAAAATAATTATTAAAAGAAGTACTAAGTTAATACTATATAAAGTTAAGTATATATAGCGTTTTATATTTTAAATTAAACTTAACGTCCTAACTTAAGTAATTATAAATTAAAATATAGTAAAGATAGACATTAACTTTATTATTATATATATGCTCTTAAGGCTTGCAATCCTCAGGGATCCCCTCATTTTAGCTGTATAAAGATCAGGTTGATTGTACAGTTAAATCGGATCACACTCTAGCATATTATTGAAATGTAGAGGGGGATTACGATGAATGCTAGTTCTAGAAATATATTTAGCTTCCCAAAAGTGCATAAATATATACAAAATATTTTTGCAGAAGATATCCATGCTAAAAGAGTTGAATCCATAGCAAATGCCACTGTAGGGGTCATGACAAGCGCATCTTTAGCAATACATTTGATAGGACATGGATTGGCAGAAGCTAAAGGCTTAAATTTCTTCTATCCTTGCAGCAAATCTGTCCGCATAAGCTTCGATGAACTTTCAAACTGTCAGGAGGCTACAGCTATTCTGGAGATATTCGGCCTTAAGAACATTGAGTGTCCGGGTGCCCCAAAAGAGAAGATCTTCATGGCCCGCGAAAGTTCATATCTGACTGCAGATGTGTTCAACAAATATCACTCAGAGACTGAGATGATGAGATATATGAAGAAGTTAGAAAGAAGGGATATCTCTCTAACTCACTCAATGATTCCGCTCGGATCATGCACAATGAAGCTGAATGCAGCAGTAGAAATGTTCCCTCTAAGCTGGAGCGAGTTTACAAACGTTCACCCTTTCGCTCCTCTTGATCAGGTAGATGGTTACATGCAACTTATTCACGAAGTTGAGAATGACCTTTCTGTTATAACCGGATTCGATGCTTGTTCACTTCAGCCTAATTCAGGCGCAGCGGGAGAGTATGCCGGTCTTATGACTATCCGCGCATACCATATTGACAAAGGCAACCATCAGAGAAACGTGGTTCTGATACCTACCTCTGCACATGGAACAAACCCTGCATCTGCTGCAATGGCAGGAATGGAAATCGTGCTGGTATCCTGCGACGAAAAAGGAAACATAAACGTAGATGAGTTCCGTCAGAAAGCAGAACAATACAAGGACCGTCTCTCTTGCACAATGATCACCTACCCTTCTACACACGGTGTGTTCGAGGTTAAGATACGCGAGATGGTGAAAATCATACACGATAACGGAGGACTTGTATACATAGACGGAGCAAACATGAATGCACAGGTTGGTCTTACTAACCCAGGTGTCATTGGTGCCGACGTTTGTCACCTTAACCTTCACAAGACATTTGCAATTCCTCACGGTGGCGGCGGTCCGGGCATCGGCCCTATCTGCGTTACCAAAGAGCTTGCACCTTACTTGCCTTGCCACCCATACCTTTGCAATTGCGAAAAGAAAGGAGTTTCTGCAGTCAGCTCGGCCCCTTATGGATATCCGTCGGCACTGCCTGTAACTCATGCATACATAAAGCTACTTGGCCCGGACGGTCTTAAGAAAGCTACCGAGGTTGCAATTCTTAACGCAAACTACATGTCGGCAAAACTCGCTCAAAATGGCTTCAAAACCCTTTATACCGGCAGCATGGGCAGAGTTGCACACGAATGCATTATTGACGTGAGACATTTCAAGGCAGAATATGGCGTAGATGCCGGCGATCTGGCTAAACGTCTGATGGATTTCGGGTTCCATGCACCTACCCTCTCCTTCCCGGTTCACGAAACCCTAATGATTGAGCCGACCGAGAGCGAACCTAAGGCAGAGATGGACCGTTTTATAGATGCTATGATCTCAATAAAGAGCGAGTGCGAAGCCATCAAGGCCGGAACGATGGACAAGGATGATAACCCGCTCAAAAATGCCCCTCACACGGCACTTGAGGTTACAGGAAACGAATGGAACCACCCATACAGCCGCGAACAGGCTGCCTACCCTCTGGAGTGGATAAAGGATAACAAATTCTGGCCACATGTTGCCCGCGTTGACAACGGATTCGGCGACAGGAACCTGATGTGCAGCTGCGAAGGCTGGAAATAGTCTGCGTTGCAAATCTGCAAAATAAAGCGCGAAATTTTCTTATAAAATTTCGCGCTTTATTATTTGTTTATTAACAAATAGTTACCAGAAACTGCGGCGAAGACCTACAGTTCCTCCAGCGTTATAACTATTTTCATTTTCTGACTCATAGGAATGGTCATATTCTGTTGTCCGGTAGCCGTAATTTTGTTATTTATCTCTCCATCGCTTTCCGAATATACTACCATTGAGATTGATGGGTCAAAATAAAAGAATCCTGTTGTCTGTCCGGTTCCCTCTATAAACAGGTCCATTCCCGACTTATTGCCTTTACCGGCAATTTCATGAGTTCCTGTAGCTGAGATTTTATAAAGCTCCCTGCCATCTTTAATCTCCTTTCCTATAAGTGTATATTCACTCTCAGTAGTTGTGGTCATAAATTTAATTGGATTAGTTGGCTGCATATGCATTGTATCAATCTGTTTATCAAGCCATTTTTCACCAATTTTAATTTCTCTGACAGGCAAGAGGAAAAACTTCATATTAGAAATGGATTCTATTTGAGATAAGGTGGAATCAGTAATCGTTGTTGACACCTTGCCCGATGGTGAGAAGACCATGATCATGCCATCTTTCTTGAAATCAGTTTTATTTTCCACATCCTCCCGACCCATTGCAGATGTTTTAACTGACATACTTAGTATAGACGACAGTGCAGTGGCGTTTCCTTCGGGGTCAACCTTAGTAAATTTCATTTCTGACTTAGATACAGCATCGGCTACAACCTTAATCTCCTGTCCCATCATAGACTGAACAATAGTTGTGTTCATAGACATTGTCATACGGAACGTCTTTCCTTCTTTAAAATTGTACTTTAGAGACACTGACTCCTGCCCGTATACAGATGAACCAATTATACAAAAAGCAAGAACCAGAACCAGCGAACAAAGATTTTTTTTCATCTTAATTTATTTTATATTAAACACTCTCAATTAACCTATTAGCACATTAACACATTAGCACATTAACCCATTAACCCATTACTCCCAAACCACCCGGTACCTTTTATTATCATTCGCAATAACTTTTGCAGTTCTGTAAACGAGGCGAGATATCCTTGCAGCCTTATCACTGTCTATACTATCCGGATTATCCCGGACGGTATGGTAGTCTTTGTGAAGACCACCGGTAATGTCTACAGCAGTAATTCCCTTTTTAAAAAAGTTGAAGTGATCACTCCTTCCAAAGAGATCGTCCTTGGTAGGTATGTAGGTGAGGCCTAGCCCTTCGTTTTCATTAAGAATTATACCGAGAAGATCAGGATTCATTTTCCCCCCTTCCAACTGCAAAGAATCCGTTCCATTGCGGCTTATCATATCCATATTAAGCATTGCAACTGTCTTTTCAATAGGGAACAGCGGATTGTCGCAATAGTATCTGGACCCGTATAACCCCTTCTCCTCTCCTGCAAACAGAATGAAAAGTATGCTTCTTGCAGGTTTTTTCTTCATTGAAGAGAATGCTTTAGCAACAGCCATGGTCCCGGCCGTACCTGAGGCATTGTCGTCTGCACCATTGAAAATATAATCCTCCCCATCGCTATGACCCTTATTAAAGCCGACATGATCGTAATGCCCACCTATTACAACAAACTCCTCTTTTAGTTTTTCGTCCGACCCCTCAATGTACCCCACTACATTTTTTTGCGTTTCATACTTAGTGATTAACGGTTTTGTAGCCAATTCACAATTAAATCCCTTCAGGAGAAATGAGTTTGGCTTGCCGGTTTTATCAATACCTTTTTGAATCATCCTGAGAGAATCCATGCTTCCAAACAGGCACTTAATGACATTCTCTCCAATATGAATCACAGGTATTGAGTCCATTTGTTCTACTTGGAATTCAAGGGGCAAGGTAATCTGTCGGGAAAATTTTGAGAGACTTGCCCATGGAGAACCTTGCGGCTTAAGTAAAATATGATTAAGCGGATCGGTAACAACAATCAACCCTGCTGCTCCTTTACTTTTCGCATTTCTAAATTTCTCGCTTAATAATGGGTATTTGGTCGATTTCTTCCCAAAGACAATTGAGCAGGAGTCTAATTCACCAGGTTCATGGGTCAGGACAAGAACTATTTTGCCTCTTACATCTATGCCTGAATAGTCGTCGTAATGATATTCAGGTGCCGAAATACCATAACCGGCAAAAACAATTTCTGCATCAACCTGTTTATCTGCAGTCATGTAATATGGAATATAATCTGTAATCAAGTCAAATGTCTTGCTTGCAGCTGAACCTGTAATCCTTAACAGGCACCCTTTAGTATCAAGGTCCCTCGTATAGAGCGGAACAGTCTGAAAATAAGAACCTTTAACCTTGTTTAGCTTGAATTCAGCAAACTTTGCCGATATAAAGTCAGCTGCAATATCAAGTCCATTACTTGGTGTATCACGCCCTTTAAGTGAGTCGGAAGCGAGAAAATCTACATACTCTTTAATGAGCCTGGGTTTTATCTTCCTTTCACCTTTGTCGGATTTCTGAGAATAGAGGCCGGTTGTAAAGCAGAGAAGCAGTAATAGAAAAATTGAAAATCTTATTTTACCTGTCATTTATTTATAATAAATCTAACAACAAATGTAATTATAAGTTCTTCATTTTCAAATAAAACTTTCCCCATTAGCAAATTAGCAAATTAGCACATTAGCAAATTAATCACCGCCTCCCAGGTATAAGCTTTATCCTGTAACTCTCCTCGAAGTACTTGAAGTACATAAAAAGCTTGTAGTTGAAATCTAAGTCGTACTTGATAAAAGGATCATAGTCTATATGGCTGTCTATCCTTTTGTCACCCCTGTTGAAACGGCTGTTCCATTCGTTAACATACTGCAGGTTCACGGACCTGAGGTAGTCGTTTGAATACTGAGACTTTGATAAACCTCTGCTGTTAAACCAGTAATCAAATCCCGGATCAAATACAATCAGTTCATATTCTGTTGAATCTGCAACGGAAACCGTATCCTTTACAGTAATCTTTCCCTTGGAATCCGATATGTTTCTCTGAATTCCGCAAGAGAACAACATGGTCAGAACTGAGGCCAAAATCAGTGTTTTCTGTATAGTTTCCATACATTTAATTATATATTAATAGTTAACGCTACTTTCATTCAGCAATATTATAAACAGTTTATTTGTATATTTGTTTTCAAATCGAATTACAATGACCTCTTACAAATTCATATCGAATTTATATCACAAACCCGGGAGGGGTCTTTTTTCCTGTCTTATAAGCTGATTTTCTTACTCTGTCTTGTTTTTCCTGAGTCTGTCAAGTGCAGATTCTGTAATTAACTCTGTTTAAAAATCAAAATTGTAATTATTATGGATTATTCTAAAAGGATAGAAAAGCTACGTAAGTTATCGGTTGAGACAGAACCAACTCTTTCTATTGAACGGGCACTAATTGAGACTGATTTCTACAAGGAAAATCTTGGGAAATACCCGACTCCTGTACTTCGCGCCCTCAATTTCATGGAAATCTGCAAGAAGAAAACAATATACATAGGTGATGATGAGCTGATTGTTGGCGAGAGGGGTCCAAAACCAAAGGCGGTTCCAACTTTTCCCGAACTTACCTGCCATTCGGTTGAAGACCTTAATGTTCTTAACACCCGGGAGCTTCAGCGATACACAATAAGTAAGGAGGATATTGACACATACGAAAAGGAGGTTATACCTTACTGGGCAGGCAAGACCCAGCGGGAGCGGATATTCGGTCATGTTCCGGAAGAGTGGCGCGCGGCATACGAAGCGGGCCTTTTCACCGAGTTCATGGAGCAGCGCGCCCCCGGGCACACGGCGCTTGACGGTAAGATTTACAGAATGGGGATGCTGGACTTCAAGAAGCAGATTTCCGAAGCACTAAACAAACCTGATTTTCTGAACGATCCGGAAGCTACTGACCGTCAGGAGCA
>CAZREC010000137.1:0-6057 GCA_964599025.1 uncultured Muribaculaceae bacterium
ATAAAACAAAATAAAAAAATGAATAAACAAAATTGGGAAGCACTCAGTAGATATGCCATTAACTTGAATGAGCAGGCAAGATTGGGTAAACTGGATCCCGTCATCGGGAGAGATGATGAGATAAGGAGGGTTCTTCAGATTTTGAGCCGAAGAACCAAAAACAATCCGATTCTGGTTGGAGAGCCGGGGGTCGGGAAGACAGCAATTGCAGAGGGAATTGCTCAAAGGATAGTACATGGTGACGTACCTGAAAATCTAAAATCCAAAGAAATTTTTTCTTTGGACATGGGGTCACTGATTGCCGGAGCTAAGTATAAAGGTGAATTTGAGGAGAGACTTAAGGGGGTGGTTAAGGAGGTGATAGACAGCGCAGGAGAGGTTATTCTGTTTATAGATGAAATTCATACATTAGTTGGTGCAGGGAGAGGCGAAGGAGCAATGGATGCGGCAAATATTCTTAAACCAGCTCTTGCCCGGGGAGAGTTAAGGGCCGTAGGTTCTACCACCTTGGATGAATATCAGAAGTATTTTGAAAAGGACAAGGCTCTTGAGAGGAGATTTCAGATGGTCATGGTAGATGAGCCATCTCCATCAGAAGCAATCTCTATTCTGAGAGGTCTGAAGGAGAGATACGAGAACCATCACAAGGTACAGATAAAAGACGATGCTCTGATTGCTGCCGTGGATCTTTCACACAGGTATATTACAACCAGGTTTCTGCCCGACAAGGCAATAGACCTTATAGACGAGGCTGCGTCAAAACTTCGTCTTGAAATGAACTCTGTCCCCGAGTCAATCGATGAACTAAACAGAAAAATCCGTCAGCTAGAGATTGAGAGAGAGGCAATTAAGCGTGAAGGAGACAAGGAAAAACTGAAAGACCTTACAAAACAGATAGATGAGCTTAGCAAGGAGAGGGATAAGGAAAACATACAGTGGCAGGAGGAGAAAAAAATACTTGGACAGATACAAAAGATGAAGATAGATATAGAAGATCTTAAGTTCAAGGCAGAGGAGGCAGAGAGAAGCGGAGACTACGGAAAGGTTGCAGAATTGAGATACGGCAGAATTGTAGCTGCAGAAAGGGAAATAAAGGAGCTGATGGAGCAAAAGAAAAAAATTGAATTCTCTCTTATAAACGAATATGTAGAACCAGAGGATATTGCAGAGGTTGTGGCAAAATGGACAGGAATTCCTGTAAAAAAAATGCTGGAGAGTGAAAAGGAAAAATTATTGAGAATGGAAGATGTTCTCCATAGAAGGATCGTAGGTCAGGATGAGGCAATATCTGCAGTCTCTGATGCAATCAGAAGAAGCAGAGCCGGACTTCAGGATGCAAGGCGACCAATAGGTTCATTCCTTTTCATGGGAACAACCGGAGTAGGAAAAACAGAATTGGCTAAGGCTCTTGCCGAATATCTTTTCAATGACGAGAATATGATGACCAGAATAGACATGAGCGAGTATCAGGAGAGACATTCTGTTTCCCGGCTTGTTGGGGCGCCTCCGGGTTACATTGGTTATGATGAAGGAGGACAACTGACTGAATCTGTGAGAAGAAAGCCATATTCAGTAGTATTGCTTGATGAGATTGAAAAGGCTCACCCCGATGTTTTTAATATCCTGCTTCAAGTACTTGACGATGGAAGACTTACCGACAATAAAGGCCGTACGGTTGATTTCAAGAATACAATACTAATTATGACTTCCAATGTTGGATCTGAGGTTATTCAGGATAATTTAAGCAGACTAAATGATAAAAACAGAGAGGAGATACTTGAAAAGACAAAAATTGACGTTCTTGAGATATTAAAGGCAAGTGTCAAACCTGAATTCCTTAACAGAATAGATGAGATCATAATGTTCCATCCTCTGACAATGGCAAATGTCAAGGAGATACTTAGATTACAGATAGATGGAGTCAAGAAACTGATGGAAGAGAAGGGACTGGAGCTACGGTTTACAAATTACGCAATGGATTATTTGTGTAATAAAGGATATGATCCGTCTTACGGGGCAAGACCGGTTAAACGTCTTCTCCAGAGGGAGCTTGTAAATGAATTGGCAAAGGCACTACTTGAGGGTAACCTCAACAAGGAGAAGCCAATAATCGTTGACTATTTTGATGATGTTCTTGTATTCAGAAACTAATCTCTGTAAAGATACCTTTTGATTTTTTGAGTGGCAGTTTTCTCGAAAGGAACCTGCTGCTCAATTATTTCAAGTATTCTTGACGATTTGTTGATTCTTTCGTTAACATACTCCAGAACTTCTGCCTTAATTTTCTTTACTCTGTCATTAAGGTTTATCTCAGCCTCTTCTCTGAATTTGTGAAGCGCCTCTATTTGCTCATAGTTAAAATAAACCTTAGCAATAAGTTTACCGTTTATTTGAAGAACCAGAGATTCCAGTACCAGGTCATGTTCGTTAATTATTGTTTCAACCTCTTCCGGATAGATATTTTCACCGTTTGGTCCCACTATCATGTTGTCGCGTCGTCCTTTTATAAATAAGTAACCGTCTTGGTCAATAAGTCCAAGATCTTTGGTCCTGAACCATCCATCCTCAGTATAGCAGGAAGCGGTTGTCTCAGGGTCCTTGTAATACCCCATCATAACATTCGGCCCCTTGACAACGATCTCTCCTATATTCTTGCTGTTAGGGTTGATAATCTTCATTTCTATTCCCTCCAGACAAGGACCTGTAGATTGTTTCTTTACATGGCCCGGTGCTGTTCCTGCAAGTAAAGGTGATGTTTCTGTGAGGCCATATCCTATAGAATACGGGAATCCACCATCTGCCAGAAAACGTTCAACAACTACATCAAGTTTTGAGCCGCCTACCCCAAAGAAGCGAAGGTTACCGCCAAATGTTTCAAGAAGTTTTTTCCCTGCTATTCTATGTAATCCTCTGCGGATGAAGGATATTGAATATAATATCTGCATCGGGAGGTTCTTTGTGAACATGGGGCGTATCTTATTCTTATAGATCTTTTCAACAATTAACGGAACGCTCATTATAATTGTTGGTTTTACCTCTTTAAGCGCAGGTATTAAAATGGAAGGTGTGGGCGCACCGTCAAGATACACAATATGAGAACCACTTGTAAACGGCTGAATCATGCCAATACTGCATTCATATGCGTGAGACAGGGGCAGAATTGATAATAGCCTGTCTGACGTATTCATAGGAAAAAGTTTGTTACCCATAATTGTCTGGGCAACCAGATTTGCGTGACTGAGCATTACACCTTTTGATGTGCCGGTTGTTCCGGATGTGTATATAATTGAAGCCAGATCTTTAGGAAGAGGAGCATCTGGAATAATATTGCACTCTTTTTCAGGAGCTTTAATAATCTCCATCTCATCCATGGAAATAATCAGAGTAAGCTTTTCTGTTATATGCTCCGGTATTTTATATTGTAATTTTTTTGAGACTATCAGTGCTTTTGACTCTGAGTGTTCGATGATATTAACAATCTCAAATGCAGTAAAATCAGGCAGAATCGGGACTACTACTCTTGAGGATGTTGTTATAGCAAAGTAGGAGATGGCCCAGTTTGGCATATTATTGCCCAGTACAGCAATTTTGTCACCTTTGTCCAGATCGGATTTGTTAAAAATCTCAGTAAGTCTTTCAACCTTTTCACCAACTTGTTTATAAGTTATAACTTCTTTATATATAGTGGAAAAAGCCGGTTTGTCGGAAAAATCGATCAGACTTTTACTGTAAAAATCGACCAGGCTTAATTCTGAAATATTGTTATACATTTGTGTTAAGTGTTCTGTTTACACAAATGTACGAATATTATTAGATAATATTATAATTGTAAATGGCCTGATTTTTGTTAATTTTGCACCGGTTCATTACTACATTTAGTCATGTTTTTTATTCATACACTGCAGAAAAGAAATCTTCGCAACATACATCCTGAAAGAGATGTAAGATTTATGTCTGTGGATCAGGCCAAAAATATATGTTTTGTGTTTGACTTAAATGAAGAGGCTATTTCTGATGTCATAAAACGTATCACAAAGTTAATGCAGGATAAGAGAATAAATTACAAGGGACTGGCAATCAATCTTTCAAAAAATCACTTTTCTGAACAAACTTTGGATTGTCAGATTCAGGTAATTACAAAAAATGATCTTTCCCGCATTGGTACACCAGATCCCAGAGTAATAGAAAAGGTAATAAGTGAAAACGCGGACTTGTTTATTGATTTTTGTCCGACATATTCATATACACATGATTATATAGCGCGTTCTTCAAAAGCAACCTTTAAGGTTGGCAGATTGAATTATGATAATAACCCGTATGATTTAGTTATTGGCAGCAATAAGGAGGATGGATCATCACCAAAAGACTTTCTGAAACATCTGTTTCACTACTTATCTTCTATAAAACCAGCATAATGACAGGAGACGATTTTCTTAATTTCAACGAAGAGGAAGACTTCACAGATCAAATTTCCAGGTGTGAAGATGCTTACACAAAAGGTGAAATTGATCTGCTGGACTTTTCTGAAGAGGAGTTTGACTATCTTATCGGATATTTTATTGATGAGGGAGACGATTCTCTTGTTTATGACCTGACAAGGACTGCTTATAACAAACATCCCTACTCCTCGGACCTGGTGGTAAGATATGCAGATGTACTGATTGTGAACAGAGAAGTGGTGAAAGCCATAGAAATCCTTAATAATCAGATGGGAATAGATTCAAGCAACAGTGATATCTATTTTCTTTTAGGCAGGGGATATTTAAGGCAAGGAGACCATAAGACAGCAAGGGAGAATATCGACAAAGCAATTGTCTTATGCAGCGATGAGGCAGGGGAAATGCTCACAACGGCAGCTCAGGATTACATTGATATAAATGAATACTCTTTAGCCTTGGAGTATCTGAAAGAGGCAGAGAAATTAGATGAACACAACGCAGAAATATTCAATGATATAGCATTTTGTCTTGAGAGATCGGAGCAGTTTAGGGAGAGCCTGTTATATTATGAAAAATATCTGGATACTGATCCGTTTAACGAAAGTGTATGGTTCAATGTCGGGACAATTTATGCGAGGATAGAAAATTTTACAAAGTCAATAGAGGCATTCGATTTTGCATTGGCTCTTGATCCGCAGAACTCATCGGTTCTTTATAACAAAGCAATTGTTTATGTTAATACAGAGCAATATAATCTGGCTATTGAGACTTTTAAGGAATTTCTTAAATACGAACCTGACAACTTTTTTGCACTTATTGGAATAGCCGACGCATACCTCGCCTATGATCAGCTTGATGAGGCTTTCAACGCATTCAATGTGGCACTTGGCATAGATGTGGATAATCTTGAGGCAAATTCAGGGCTGGCATACATAAGCATGCTTAAACATGACCATTTCAGCGCTCTAGTATACCTAAGAAGAATTATCAGCAACGAAAGAATGGATCACCTTTTTCTTGATTCTCAGATATTACTGACATATAAAAGGACCGAACTTCCGGAATTTCTTGTATATCATCTTGTTGCTCTTTACCATATGCGCTCGATTGACTCCTTCATAACAAACTTGGAGACTCTTCTTACAATGGACGAACTTTGGCTGAATAAACTTTACGAGCTTATCCCAAAGCTAAAGAAGGATATTGCAGTTTCAAAGAAAATAAGCAAGCTAAAAGAAAAATAATAACTATTTATGCAATCTTTACAATTTATAGAGTGGTGTCTGGAAAATCTGAATTACTGGACAATTACCCTTTTAATGGCAATTGAAAGCTCCTTCATTCCATTCCCGTCCGCAGTTGTTATTCCTCCAGCTGCATACAAGGCAGCTGCCGGAGAGATGAATATATTCCTTGTTGTATTTTTTGGAACACTTGGTGCACTTATAGGAGCTCTGTTCAACTACTATCTGGCTTATTATCTGGGTCGCCCGATAATTTACAAGTTTGCCAACAGCCGCCTTGGCCGTCTGTGCCTGCTAGACGAGCATAAGGTACAGACAGCAGAATCTTATTTTGTAAAGAAAGGGGCCATTTCAACCTTTGTCGGCCGTCTTCT
>CAZREC010000138.1:0-5963 GCA_964599025.1 uncultured Muribaculaceae bacterium
GTTATTAGACGTATAGTCTGTGATATTCGTCGGTATATTAATGTATTAAGCTTTTCCTACGATAATATCTCGTTTGCTACATCGTGGGGCTGTTTTGTAGTTATCTGCTGTATTTTATCCCTTATTGAGTCAATCGACTCCACCCTGCCGTATACTAAAAGTGACTTTCCCATAACCAGGCATTGCGACTCTGCGTTGTCTACAGATATTGCGAGTTGCCCAAGAAGCTGTTTTTTTGCTGCCTTAAGCTGATTTTGTGTCAGCTCCTTCTCCATAAAACGTGCAAGCTCCCTGTATACCAATTCAATGCACCTGTCCACATTATTCTTGTCTGTTCCAAAGTATATTGTAAAGAGGCCGGTGTCTTCGTATGGTGTGTAGGTGGCATCTACATTGTAGGCCAGTCCGTACTTTTCGCGAAGTACCATGTTGAGTCTTGAATTAACGGCCGGTCCTCCCAGAATATTTGTAATCAGAGAAAGTGCCAGTCTCTCCTCCTGATAAAGGGTGTACGCCTTTGTACCTATGACACAATGTGCCTGATGAGTCTTTTTTGACACAATTTTAATCTTCTCTCCATCATTGCAATAACCCCCGGAAAGAGCTTCCTGCTTATCTGTGAAGTTGTTATTTGCGGCCGGTTTGAAGAATTTGTTTACCAGCTTCATACCGTTTTCAAACGTGGTATCTCCCACAATGGAAAAGCTCATATTGCCGGTTGTGTAGTGTCTGCTTACAAAGTTCCGTATATCGCCCGAAGTGATACGCCTTATGCTTGCAGGAGTTCCAAGTATCGGTTTTGCAAGTGGATGTTTCCCAAAAAGATGTTCGTCAAAATCGTCAAAAATCAACTCAGAAGGGGTATCCTTGTATGAAGATATCTCTTCAAGTATCACCTCTCTCTCCTTCAAAAGTTCCTTATCCGGAAACAACGAATTAAAGGCAAGGTCGTACAGAAGCTCAACAGCTTTGGGCAGATCCTCCTTAAGAACGGTTGCATGAATTACGGTCTCCTCTTTTGTTGTATATGCATTAAGCTCTCCGCCCAGTTTCTCAAGAAAATTATTTATCTGCCATGCACTCCGGTTGGAAGTTCCCTTGAATAGCATATGCTCGGTAAAGTGGGCAATTCCGTTAAGTAATGGATCTTCGTCTCTTGTACCGGTCTTTACACTCAGGGCACAATAAGCAACGGGTGAAGAAATTTGTCTGAATGCGTATTTAATGCCGGAATCCAGCTGTACTGTTTTAATATCCATTATTATCGTTGATAAGGAAGTGAAATTTTCTTAATGTCTTCCTTAGTAAACCCGGCCCCAAGCCTTGCCCCTATCTTGTGCTTCCTGAAAAAGTAGAGTTCGTGATTCTCTGCTCCTATCAGTAGTTTGTAGCAATAACCTCCCTTTGGATCTCCTTCAGGGGATATTACCAGCCCTACAATAGTCTCCGGACTCGGTTCACTAAGGGCCATCTCAATCTCATCACTTGTAACGCACCTGGCACGATCTCTGAATGTCCACTTAATCTCATCCTCTTTTACAGGATAACCTATATCGTTACTGTTGAACAGAATTGGCTTTCCTTTTATTCCTGTAAGATTGTCACCGTAAGAAGATTCTCCCGTAAAAGCACGTAGTATCCCTTTTTGAACCTTGTAGATATAGTTCTGAATTATGCTTATGTAGGCCGGGACAAACGGAAGAATTTCTCCCGAATCATCGTCTCTGGCCTGTAAGGGGAGAGAAATAATCTCTGCACTGTAAAAGAGTCCTCTCCTGAACTCCGGGCCACCCTTAATAAGGGTCAGGAACTCAAGCCTGGGTTCATACTCGCTTCCGAAAATACCGTCAGTCCTGAGCAGAAAGAAAAATGATGTATCCTCCTTGATCTTTTCGTACTCCTGCGGGGTGCAGAATTCGTAGGGCGATATTTTCCATCCTTTGATTACAGCGTCCCTTAGTGACATATCCAGAAGCCCTGTTCCTGGAATCACTACCTTTGTGATTTTAAGCCCGAAGTTGTTGAAATTGTTTCTGGCATCTTTTATAATTTTCTGGGCCGATATATTTGTGACAAGTAAAAGGGAAATCAGCAACAGGTATGATTGTCTCATATAAGATTGTTTTATAGATGCAAAATTAGATAAAAATTTGTACTTTTGCCCGGTATGGAAAGATTTATTGTATCAGCAAGAAAGTATCGGCCTAATAGTTTTGAAAACCTTATAGGTCAGGAAAATATCGCCAAAACCCTTAAAAATTCCATACTCCGTAACCAGTTAGCTCATGCTTATCTGTTTTGTGGTCCGCGAGGTGTTGGTAAGACAACCAGTGCAAGGATTTTTGCAAGGACCATTAACTGCCTCAACCCGACAGATAATATGGAGTCATGCGGGGTATGTGAGTCCTGCCTCTCGTTTGCAGAGGGCAGGTCATACTCTATCCACGAGCTTGATGCTGCCTCTAATAACTCTGTGGAAGATATCCGTCAGCTTAATGAGCTGGTGAGAATACCTCCGCAGATTGGCAAGTACAGCGTATACATAATTGATGAGGTTCACATGCTCTCTCAGTCGGCTTTCAATGCATTTCTTAAAACGCTTGAGGAGCCGCCGGCTCATGCAATATTCATTCTTGCAACAAGAGAATAACACAAGATTCTCCCTACAATTCTTTCAAGGTGCCAGACTTATGATTTCAACAGGATATCTGTTGAGGACATTGTCAGGAACCTAACCGATATATCTGCCAAGGAGAGTGTGAAAATTGACCTTGAGGCTTTACATATAATTGCCCAGAAGGCAGACGGAGCAATGAGGGACGCTCTCACTCTGTTTGACCAGACTGTAGCCTTCTGCGGAGATACTGTAACATATGAACAAGTTATATCTACATTAAATGTACTTGATTACGAATATTATATACGGCTGACAAACCATTTTCTGAATGCTGCTCATACAGATGTCCTTTTAATTTTCGACGAAATTTTATCAAAAGGATTCAATTCCCTGCACTTTATTGGAGGTCTGAGCACACACTTCCGCAACCTTCTAGTCTGCAAGGACAGAAGCACTGCAAGGCTTCTTGAACTCGCTCCCTCTATTATTGAGAGGTATCGCGAACAGGCAGAGAGATGCTCACTTAACTTCCTTTATGATGCCCTCAACATAACATCTGCCTGCGAAGCTGGTTATAAAGCGAGTGGTCACCCAAGGCTCCATATAGAATTTGCTTTGTTCAAACTTTGCCGGATAAATTCGCCTGAGTGGGTAAGTGGTGAGATTAAACAGAGTGTTGCACAAAAAGTTACCGTCCAGCCGGTTGCAGCGGCAGTACCCCCTCCTGCACCTGTATCTTCGGCAGCTGTACCAGATGTAGCTGCTCCAAAAGCGTCTACCCTCAAGGCTACCACCACCTCCATTAAAGATTTGATGAAGGCTGCCGAGGATGGAATAAGCGCAAAGGTCGATTTCACCCCTAAGGCAGTTGGGGAAGAGAGTTTCGACAAAGAGAAGCTTGAACAGGTATGGGTTAAGATGGCTGATTCAGAGAAGGCCCTGCCAAGACTGGCAACAACACTATGTGAATCACTTCCGGTAATTGGCGAGAACAATGAGATTCATTTTTATGTCAGCAACGAGCTGCAGAAGAACTGGATACAGCAGAAGTGTCAGACCAGGTTACTGGAATTTTTAAAGATAAACCTTAACAATAAGCATGTCAAACTTTTTATTGAGGTTGTCCCTGATGGTAAAAAAGAGAATAAACTATACATGCCGGAAGAAAAGGCAAAGTTTTTGCTTGAAAACTACCCTGAGCTGAGAGAGCTTCAGAAAGACCTTAAGCTTGAGTTAAAATAGAGTGTTTCCTATAAAAGATATAACATGCGATTACATTGTAGCAATTTGGTAAAAAAATATGGTGCCCGTACCGTAGTGAAAAATGTCTCGATAGAGGTTGAACAGGGAGAGATTGTAGGGTTGCTGGGGCCCAACGGTGCCGGAAAGACTACAAGCTTCTACATGATAACCGGTCTTATTAAACCAAATGCAGGGAGAATTTTCCTTGACGATGAAGAGATTACAGATTTGCCAATGTACAAAAGGGCACAAAAGGGGTTGGGATACCTTGCCCAGGAGGCTTCAGTCTTCAGGAAGCTAAGCGTTGAGGACAACATAATGGCTGTAATGGAGCTCTCTACATTGACAAAGAAAGAGAGGAACGAAAGGCTTGAAGTTTTACTTGATGAATTCGGACTTAACCCGGTGAGAAAGAGTTATGGTATTCAATTGTCGGGAGGAGAACGCAGAAGGTGTGAGATTGCAAGGGCACTGGCTATAGACCCGAAATTCATTCTGCTTGATGAGCCTTTTGCGGGTGTCGATCCTATTGCAGTAGAGGATATTCAGCATATAATTGCCAACCTGAAAACAAAAAACATCGGGATCATAATTACTGACCACAATGTTCACGAAACCCTGGCTATTACCGACCGGGCATATCTGCTTTATGAGGGAAGTATTCTTGAAAGCGGAACAGCAGAAGTTCTGGCTAACAATCCTGAGGTGAGGAGAAAGTATCTGGGTGAGAACTTTGAATTACGCAAAGCGGTTCTAAAGGGCAAAAAAAAGAATGTCGACAACAGTACCAAAACAGACAGTAAAACTCAAAAACCTAAAACTGATGCCGACATGCTTAATTATGGTGATCAGGCCAGTGACCTGGAAAAAGGCAATTAGTCTGTAATCACTTCGTCTTTGTGTAGCTTCTGTCCGTTTCCTATCATCTGCCTTTGTTTACTCATAAGCATTATTCTTCCCTCCTGCTGCATTTTATTATCGCCACCTTTGTGCATCATCATGTTTCCACCTCTGTGCATCATCGTCATATCACCTCTTTTATGCATCATTCCCTTTGCATGCATCAAGTCAAATTTAACTCTTTGTTCTTCTGTAAGAATTGACCTTACCTTGTTTCTGTGAGTAGCAGTCACCTTCATCTTCCGATTCTGCAGGTCGGTAATCTCATCAATTTTTGCATAGACACTTTTCATATCAGGTTTTTCAACTTGCTCAAGTGTCTTAAGCTGTGCTCTCTTTTCATTAAGTTGATTATCTATCTGAATCATCTCCTTCTGCAGGCTAAGCTTGAACTCAGCTATCTGCTTGTGCTGTTCAGGAGTAAACTGAGGAGTAAGATGAGCAGGATTTGCCATCATCATTCCCTCCTTTTTGATCACAATCTCTTTCTTTTGTTCCTGTGCTGTCAATGTTAACACAAAAGTGAACATAACCAGCATACTAAATAACTTTTTCATCTCTTTGCTATTTATATGGTTGTTTGCTGATAAGACCATTCTGAGAACAAAAGGTTTAATATTAGACAAAGAATGTATACCTTTGCCGAATTATTTTTGAGTTAACATTCAATAATTAAAATCATAAATATGGCAGAAAAATTATTTGCTGAGTTTCCGCCTATTTCCACTTCACAATGGGAAGAGGTGATCACAAAGGACTTAAAAGGAGCTGATTACGACAAAAAACTCGTATGGAAAACTCAGGAGGGAATAGCAGTTCGCCCTTATTATCGTGCAGAGGATCTAACAAAATTAAAACATCTTTCGAGTGCCCCGGGTGAGTTTCCCTATGTAAGGGGAAATAAAGGGTCGAACCACTGGCTGGTACGTCAGGGTTACTGTGCATGGGAGAGTTTCGAAAAAGCCAACGCTCAGGCCGTTGACGGACTAAAGAAGGGAGTCGATTCGGCAGGTTTCTGCATCGACGGAAAAAAGGCAATATCTGTAGCAGAAATGGCGACACTTCTAAAAGGAATTGACTTGACAAAGACTGAGGTGAACTTCGAGGGGTGCTCATGCGCAACTCCGGAGATCATCAAGTACTTTATCACATATGCTGCATCAACAGGTGCAAAGGCAGAAGAGGTTTCTGCTTCTTTTGCTTT
>CAZREC010000139.1:0-5941 GCA_964599025.1 uncultured Muribaculaceae bacterium
AACCGTATATCCTCGCAAAAGCATCTTTCTGTTTCTCAGAGAGATTAATGATTCTTACTATCATAAAGCAATAGAGGAAAACAACAAAGGCCGAACCAAGGAACCCCCACTCTTCACCAACCGTACAAAAGATAAAGTCGGTACTCTGTTCTGGTACGAAGTTGAACTTTGTCTGGGTTCCCTGTAAAAATCCTTTACCCGAAAAACCCCCAGAACCTATTGCAATCTTGGATTGATGGACATTGTATCCTGCTCCCTTAAGGTCTACATGTATACCCAGAAGGTTCTCAATTCTTGCCCGCTGATGGTCCTGCAGTACCTTTTCGAAAAAGAAATCGACAGAGAATATCATTGCAAAAGAGACAATAAAACAAAGCAGAATGTACCAGAGATGAGATATTTTCTGTTTCAGGGCACTTACGACATGATATATTACAGGAGGTGTAATAAACAGTACCAGCCATGCTGTCTCAGATAAGTGAACAATGGAGTCAAGAAATTGAAGTTCTCCCAATCTTCTCGAAAAAATCAGCACAGGTATGTATAACAAAAGAAAAATACCATGTCTTATAAACTGATGTGTAAGCAAAGCACGGGCAATGGTCAGAATTGTAAACAGGAATATTATTGCTACATAGGAAGAGAATGATAATGTAATCAGGAATAGCATAATTGCAAGTAATCCAAAGACAAGGTACCATCCGTTCAGCCCCTCTCTGTAAAGCATGAAAATGAACCCTGCATAAACAAGTGCAGACCCCGTCTCTTTTTCCAGTATGATCATAGCCATTGGTACAAGTATGGTGGCTGCTATCCTTCCCAGGGCAGCTAAAGATTTGAACTGGAAGTTATATGTACTCATGAGAGCCGCGA
The DNA here is from genome assembly GCA_964599025.1 of uncultured Muribaculaceae bacterium. Taxonomy (GTDB): domain Bacteria; phylum Bacteroidota; class Bacteroidia; order Bacteroidales; family UBA932; genus Bact-08. The sequence continues at coordinate 874 of CAZREC010000139.1, forward strand.
GGGCAAGAGATGTTGCAATTTTTGAAAATTCAGCAGGCTGAAATCTGAAAGGTCCCAGCATAAACCATGATTTTGATCCGTTTATCTCAACCCCGGCGACAAGCACGGCAATAAGAAACAGAATGCTTATTGCATACAGGAACCACGCTGTTACATTATATAACTTTGGATTTATTACAAACAGAATAAGCGCGGCTATTACAAGGGACGAGACTATCCAAAGGAACTGCATACCGTACCTCTGTGACAAGTCAAATATTCCTGCGTGTTCCGGATCGTAAACAGAGGAAAAAACGCTTATCCAGCCAATTAACAATAGCATCAGAAATGAGGCTATAAGCGGCCAGTCAAGTTTTTTGTATTTTATGCCTGCTGTCATTTTAAAACATTTATAAGGGTGTTTCCGGTAAGTATATATGCCTCAAGATCTTTTCTCTCTACCTTTTTGTTAAGGTATTTTTCAACCAGCAGCGAAGCTATGGGTGCCGCCCAGGTTGCTCCGAAACCTGCATTTTCTATATATGCAGCAACTGCAATTTTAGGATTATCATTTGGAGCAAAGCATATAAAGACAGAGTGGTCCTTTCCATGAGGGTTTTGCGCCGTTCCTGTCTTTCCACATATATCAAGACCAGGTACGGCTACTCTTGTAGCTGTGCCTCCCGAGCCCGGGGCCGAGTTTACAGCCAGATACATGCCGTGAATAATCTTTTTGAAGTTTTGCACATCTATCTTTGCATAATGTTTTTCGGAGAAATCTGCATTTATTACAGTATCCTCGGCCCCCTTTACAATATGCGGAGTATAGTAGAAGCCTCTGTTTGCTATTATTGCGGCAAAGTTTGCAAGATGAAGAGGTGTTGTTCCTATCTCTCCCTGACCGATAGCCAGAGAAATTATTGACAGCGAACTCCATCGGTTCTTGCCGTGAATGGTGTCATAATCACCTGTTGTTGGAAGCTCACCCGCCTGTTCCGACGGAAAGTCGGTCCCAAGTTTTAAACCGAATCCAAGGCTCTCAACCTTCTCCTTCCAGCTGTTGAAAGCGGCAGCTATATTGGGGTATGCCGGATTGTCCATTATTTTTCTGAAGGCATAGCAAAAGTAAGAGTTGCAGGACATCATTATGGCGCCGGTAAGACTCAGCGGCGAAGGATGGGCGTGACAGGCAACTCCTCTACCGATATGGTAGCCCATGCTGCACGGATAACGGACAAGAGTATCAAGAACACCCTCCTGCAGGGCAACCAGACCGTTGACGAGCTTGAACACCGAACCCGGAGGGTAAGGCGACATGACGGCCCTGTTGAACATAGGTTTTAAAGGGTCGTTCAGAAGTTCGCCGTAATACTTGTTGATTGTGGCAAGCTTATTCACATCTATTCCCGGACTGGATACCAGAGTCAGTATCTCTCCCGATGATGGTTCAATTGCTACCAGACTGCCAACCTTGTTTATCATCAGCGACTCTCCGTAGCTTTGAAGTTCGGCATCTATTGATGATATTATATTTTTCCCGGGAACTGCATCGAGATCGTATTGTCCATTGGCAAAGCTCGACTTGACCCGGTTGTTTACATCTCTCAGGAAAATGTTGTATCCCTTCTCGCCCTTTAGTACACTTTCGTAAGACTGCTCGATACCGGTTTTTCCGATGTAATCACCTCTTTTATATTCCGGATTCTTTCGGATATATGAAGTATCCACCTCAGAGATATAGCCAAGCAAATTAGCTCCTGCATTGTATGGATATGACCTTACAGTACGGGATATTGCACTGAAACCAGGAAACTTGTATGCCTTTTCGAGAAAAACGGCATATTGCTGGCTTGATATCTGTTTAACGAAAGGTATTGACTGATATCCGATTTTACGTCTGTTACGTCTGTAGTCCTTAAGAGTTTTCCTTATAAGGTTTATATCCAGGTCGAAAATCCTGCAAAGATCGGCAGTATCTAGCTCTGTGACCTCAAGAGGGGTTATCATTATGTCGTATGCTGTTACGTTGCCGGCAAGAATCTTACCGTTACGGTCAAGAATCAGTCCTCTTGCAGGGTAACGGATATCGTACCGGAATGCATTGTTGCTGGCTGTTATCTTGTACTGATTGTCCAGTATCTGCAGATTAACCAGCTGTAACAGTATTAAGACTGCAACAACTATGGTCCCGATTATAAGAATATTCTTTTTCTTTAGCTCGACACCCATATATCAAATGTTACCGCCAGTTTTTATAAAAAATACCAAACTCAATAAGAAGGATAAGTATTGTGTTTACAAACAAACTCAATACAATTCTGATTAAAGAGTAAATACTGAAAAAGAGAGAGAAGTTTTCCAGAGAGACAATTGTAACGTGATGAATTACAAGGCCAATTAATATAAATGTTAAAAAACGCCTGAGGCCAAGTTCGGTAAGTCCAGGTCTTATCTGATTTTCCAGTTCACCTTGGCGGCAAACCAGCTTAAATACCAGAGGTTGTGCAAATGCCAGAAAAACGGCAGCTGCAGCGTTGAGTCCCATTATTGAATCGGTAAAATAGTCCACACCCAGACCCATTGCAAAAGCCCACAGTAACAGCGACGAAGAAGATGTTGTGGTAGGCAGGGTAAGGATGAAAAGAGGATAAACCATAATAATCAGCAGCGGCCCGAAGTTGATGAAATTACTCATCAGTACCTGGATAATGAGGAATGAAAAGAAAAGTATTATGTTACTCAAACTATTTTTCATCTGCCGCGCTTAATTTGTCTATTTCGTCTTTATGTGTGTTTATTACAACATTGACAAAATGCAATGTTCTGAAATCCTGAAAAAGCTTAACCTGTATTTCGTGGTGGGTACCCATTATTATCCTGGACTTTCGGATTGTTCCCAAAGGTATATCAGCAGGAAAAATAGTAGAGAATCCGCTTGTTACAACGCTGTCTCCTATTTGTAGCTTTATGTGCTGAGGTATCTCAGTGAGTAAGGCATAATCAGGATTTTTCCCGTCCCATATAAGTGGTCCGAAGGCACCCGATCTGGAAATCTTGGCACTTACACTCTGGTTAATGTTCAACAGTGAGATAATGTATGCAAAGTTATCTGACACTACACTCACAACCCCCACAACACCATTTGGAGATATTACCCCCATATCCGGGCGGACACCATCTTTCTTCCCTTTGTCTATTATTATGAAATTATGATTTTTGTTTATGCTGTTCCCTACAATCTTTGCCGGGAGATATTCGAAGTATGAGCTGTCTGTTAGTGGCTTATAAGCAAGTGTATCCTTCTTTAACGTATCCAGCTGGGTTTGGAACCTTGCCAGTTCATTGAGAAGACGAGTGTTCTGTTGAGCCAGTTGTTCGTTAACAGTTTTAAGACTATGATAATACTTTATATTGGTCTGTGCCTTAAGAAACTTCTCCTGAATCTGCATTAAAACGCCATATATCCTCATTTGCTGAAATATGGAAGAGTTAGCCATCATTAACAGCGAACCTGCCTCCAACAGCAAAAAGAGCACTATAGTTGCCAAAATGGGAATGATGGAAGATCTTTTGGCCATTGGCAACTATCGCATTAAGAACGGAAGTTTATCTGCATTTTTAAGAGCAATACTGGTTCCTCTGGCTACTGCATGCAAAGGATCTTCAGATACATGGAAAGGAATATTGATTTTCTCGTAAAGTCTCTTGTCCAGACCTCTCAGCAAAGCACCTCCTCCTGTAAGGAAGATTCCTCTCTGTACTATATCTGCATAAAGTTCAGGAGGGGTCTGTTCAAGAACAGATATAACGGCAGCTTCTATTTTTGCAATTGATTTGTCTATACAGTGGGCAATCTCCTGACTTGTAACGCTTACTTCAACCGGATGGGCGGTCATAAGGTTAGGTCCCCTTACAACATAAGGTTCCGGATACTCGTCAAGTTCAGAAATGGCTGCACCAACCTTTATCTTGATGTCCTCGGCGGTCAGTTCTCCAATCTTAATACTGTGCTGCTGACGCATGTACTGTTGTATCTCATATGTGAACCCGTCACCGGCCACACGTATACTTTGATTCACAACAATACCTCCCAGAGAGATCACTGCTATTTCCGTTGTACCACCTCCAATATCAACAACCATGTTTCCTGTCGGGGCCTCTACATCCAGTCCGATACCTATTGCCGCGGCCATTGGCTCGTAAATCATGTAAACATCGCGTCCGCCCGCGTGCTCAGACGAGTCGCGCACAGCACGGATCTCCACTTCTGTGCTTCCTGAAGGGATACTTACGACCATTCTGAGACTAGGAGTGAAGAATGAATTTTTGTAGTTGATCATCTTGATAAAGCCTCTGATCATCATCTCCGCAGCATTAAAGTCAGCAATAACACCATCTTTGAGGGGTCTTATTGTTTTTATGTTAGCGTGAGTCTTACCGTGCATCATACGGGCCTTTTGCCCGAAAGCAATAGGTTTGCCGGTATTCTGATCTATAGCGACTATCGAGGGCTCATCAACCACAACCTTGTCATTTATGAGAATGACGGTATTAGCAGTTCCAAGGTCTATAGCCAAATCTTGTGTTAAAAAAGAAAATGCCATATTTTATATTATAATTATCAATGTTTAAAATGTCTGATGCTTGTCATTACCATTGCCACGCCGTTTTGATTGCAATAGTCAATACTGTCCTTGTCGTGGATTGAACCACCCGGTTGTATGACTGAATTGACGCCTGCATTGTGCGCAATCTCTACACAGTCTGCAAAAGGAAAAAACGCATCGGATGCCATTACCGCAGATTCAAGTGATGAACCGAATTCCCCGGCTTTGGCTATTGCCTGCTTAAGTGCATCTACACGCGACGTTTGCCCTATTCCGCTGGCCAGAAGTGTCTTGTCTTTTGCCAGTACAATGGCGTTAGATTTGGAATGCTTTACAATCTTGTTTGCAAAGAGAAGATCTTCTGTCTGTTTTCTGTCGGGAGAGGTTTTGGTGACACTTTTAAGCGACTCCTCGGTCTCTATCGCTGCATCTCTGTCCTGCACCAGTACTCCACCCAGCATACTCCTGAATTTTCTGCTGCT
>CAZREC010000140.1:0-5861 GCA_964599025.1 uncultured Muribaculaceae bacterium
ATTGAGGCAAGAGTGATAGGCGACCTTACAATCAACCATATTATCCCGACAGCTATAAAATTCCAGAATTCACTTATAGACAACGTGCTTGGTATAAAAGAACTTTTTGGTCCTGAGGACTATAAAGAGATGTCCGAGAGCCAGCTCGTTACAATAAAGAAGATCTCCGGATACATTAAAACACTCAGAGAAGACTTCAGGGCAATGGTTGAGGCAAGAAAAGAGGCCAATCAGATTACAAGTTATCCTGAAAGGGCAGCCGCATACTCGAACAATGTACTTCCGTACATATCAAAAATCCGCACAGTAGTTGATAAACTTGAGATGCTGGTAGATGATGAGCTGTGGCCATTGCCAAAATACAGAGAGCTGCTTTTCTGGAGATAGTTAACGGAGTCTTTTACAAAAAATATTATTATGTCACAAAACAGCACAGAGGCACCCAAATATGCACAGAGGGGAGTTTCCTCATCAAAAGAGGACGTTCATAAAGCGATAGAGAAAGTGGATAGAGGTCTGTTCGCAAAGGCTTTTTGTAAAATAGTACCGGATTATCTTGGCAACGACCCCGATTATTGTATTGTAATGCATGCGGACGGAGCAGGAACCAAGTCGTCGCTGGCGTATGTTTACTGGAAAGAGACCGGAGATATGAGTGTCTGGGACGGGATAGCTCAGGATGCAATAGTGATGAACACAGACGACCTCATATGTGTGGGAGCCTGCGACAACATAATGTTATCCTCAACTATAGGCCGGAACAAGCACAGGATCCCCGGAGAGGTGATTTCAAGAATTATTGCCGCTTCACAGGAGTTTGCAGATAAAATGCAGAAGTACGGGATAAACATATACCTGACCGGCGGAGAGACTGCCGATGTTGGCGACCTGGTAAGGACAGTCATTGTAGACAGTACTGTCTGTGCAAGGATGAAAAGGGCCGATGTAATTGACAATTCTAGAATTCAGGCAGGTGATGTTATTGTTGGTTTGAGTTCGTACGGAAAAGCAATCTACGAAGATGAGTACAACGGTGGAACCGGCAGCAACGGACTTACATCTGCCCGTCACGACCTGTTTGCATCGTACGTTGGCACAAAGTACCCCGAGAGCTACAATAACCAGATTCCAAAGGACCTTGCCTATACCGGAAGTAAAAGACTGGATGAAACAGAACCTGAGACAGGAGTAACATTCGGCAAGCTTGTGCTTTCTCCTACAAGGACTTATGCACCTGTTGTCAAAAAGATACTCGCTGGTCTCAGGGCTGAAATCCATGGCATTGTTCACTGTTCCGGAGGGGGACAGACAAAAATTCTGAATTTTGTTGAAAAATTAAGAATCGTAAAAGACAATCTTTTTCCTGTACCACCACTTTTCCGCGCAATTCAGAAGGAATCAATAACCCCGTGGCAGGAGATGTACAAAGTTTTCAACATGGGTCACCGGTTGGAAATTTACACAGACTTAATTACAGCAGATAAAATAATTGAAATATCTAAGGGATTTGGCATTGATGCTCAGATAATTGGACGCGTAGAAAACGCAAAGAGTGCTTCGGTTGAGCTTCTTACCGAATATGGAGAGTTTGTTTATGAAAAATAATCTTGTGCTATTCCTGCTTGCAGGAACAATTCTATTGTCGTGTAACCCAAGAGGGAAAAAAACAGACAATTATCAAAGCATCCAGCTTGCTTCTATGGCAATAGAAGGCACAACGACTGTTTATTACGCAAACTATGCAACATATCCCAAAAACCTGACAGAACTGCCAATCGGAATTTTTGATTCAGGAACAGGAGGATTGACGGTTCTGGAAGCCTTTCTGGGATTAGATGCATTCAATAATGTAACAGGAGAGGAGAAACCCGATGGCGTTCCTGATTTCAGGGGTGAGAACTTCACCTATCTGGCCGATCAGGCCAATATGCCATATGGTAATTATCCTTCAGCAGGTAAACTTGATTATTTAAGAGAACTTGTTGTGAAGGACGCTCTGTTTCTCACCCGGGAGCCAAACCGTTCAAAAATAGTAGTGGTAGCATGCAATACAGCAACAGCTTATGGTTTGCCCGATATTGAAAATCTTCTCGAAAGAAGCAAGACAGGGGTACAGGTTGTAGGGGTTATAAATGCAGGGGTGAACGCTTCGCTTGACGCTATTGACAAAGCCGACAGCGGTGCAATAGGGGTCATGGCCACCGTTGGAACCATACTTTCGGGAGGTTATGAAAAATCAATCCGCGAATCACTAGAAGAGAGGGGTTTTAAAGGGAAATTTGAAGTAGTGAACCAGCCGGGTCTCGGATTTGCCGAAGCCGTGGATATGGTTCCGGATTTTATAGACAACAAAGCCTCAAAGGTGAGGGACAATTACAGAGGCCCCAAAATAGGCACCGACAGCCTTAGTATAAACCCCGAAATGCTTGACAGGTACAACTTTCAGTTTGGCAACGGGGCAATGCTATACGAGAATAAGGGTGGCAAATTCTCTGACCTGCAGCTAAATTCGCAGGGAAACTATGCAAGGTACCATCTTGTATCTCTTATAGAAAAGCATAGAGAAAGCGGGAACGGACTAAAGCTGAAAAACATTATTCTGGGATGCACCCATTATCCTTTTTTACTTGACACTCTTAAAAAAGTAGTGGATGAACTGAGAAATTACCAGCAAAACGGGGTAAGGATATACGAAAAAGTTCTTTCAGAAAACATGACATTTATTGACCCTTCGGTTTATACAGCAAAGGAGGCATATAAAATTCTGAAGAAATGGCGCATACAAAAAAAGGATAGCCAGATAAGTGCACTAAAGGCATACATATCTGTCCCTGCAACAACACTTGCACCAGAAAATCTGGATAAGGATGTGAACCTGTCCTACGATTTCAAGTATGGCCGTGAAACCGGGTCCGAAAAACAGACAGTAGAGGTTGTACCTTTCTCATATAAAAATATAAATCCTTCTAACTTACAAAGGATCAGGGAGAGGCTTCCACTATCTTATATGTTAATTAACAATATACTTCAATAGAATGGGTTACACACCGACAATTTCCCACGAGGAGGTAGACGCACTTCAGGCTGCATCGTTTAATGGGGAGATAACAGTCATTGACAGCGAAAATGATGATTACAAAGAGGCAATAGAGTATTTGTCCAGACAGAGAATTATTGGGTTCGACACAGAAACCAGACCCACGTTTCAGGCTAACGTCAAACGAAACGGAGTCGCTCTTTTGCAGCTGTCAGGAGCGGACAGGGCCTATATATTCAGGCTCCATTCACTCGGGCTCACCGACGAACTGTGCACGATACTCTCATCTAAAAGCACCATAAAGGTTGGAGCAGCCGTTCATGACGATATAAAGGGACTTCAGCATTATAAGAAATTTATTGCAAAGGGATTCATAGATTTACAGACAGTAGGAGAAAACTGGGGAATCAAGGAGAAGAGTGTAAAGAAGATGGCAGCCATAATTCTTGGCTTTAAAATATCCAAATCTCAGCAACTATCCAACTGGGAGGCACAGGAGCTTACCCCGGCACAGATCCAGTATGCAGCAATTGATGCCTGGGCATGCCAGAAGATGTATCTTAAGCTTCTCAGCACACCCAAGGTAGTCGTTCAAAAGGAGGAAGCATGACAAAAATATTTTTAAGGCACGGACGGGAGGAGTCTCTCAAAAGGTTCCATCCATGGGTTTTTTCCGGTGCAATACACCATGTCCAGGGGGAACCACTGGAAGGAGATATTGTACAGGTGTGTTCTGCCGATGGCACATTGCTGGGTTGCGGACACTATCAGGTCGGGTCAATCACCGTAAGAATGCTCAGCTTCGATTCGCTTGCCATGTCTTCCGATTTCTGGGAGAAAAGAATAGGAGCAGCCTATGAGATGCGTTCGGCAATCGGGCTGGCAGGTTCACAAGATACAAATTCCTACCGTCTCGTTCATGGAGAGGGCGACCAACTCTCAGGACTCATTATTGATTACTACAATGGAAATGCTGTAATACAGGCACATTCAGCCGGCATGTTCCGCTCAAGGGACAAGATTGTTGAAGCCTTGAAGCATGTATACGGTTCAAAACTCACCTCGGTTTATGACAAAAGCTCCGGAACAGCTCCCTTTAAAGCCGGCCTTGAGCTTTCCGACGGATATATCTATGGAAATCCTCAGCTTCCGGTAGAGATAAAGGAGAATGGACATCTATTCTCGGTTGACTGGGAGAGTGGTCAGAAAACAGGATTTTTCCTGGATCAGCGTGACAACAGGTCACTGGTCAAAAGATACTCGGCAGGCAGAAATGTACTGAATCTCTTCTGCTATACAGGCGGATTTTCGATATACGCCCTTGCAGGAGGAGCAGCATCGGTAGATTCTGTAGACAGTTCACAAAAAGCTATGGAACTGCTGGAGATAAACATAGAGAAAAACCGAGCAGCCGGAATCATTGGCAAAGAACAGATTCACAAAGGAATATGTGAAGATGCAATTGAGTATCTGAGAAATTGCCCCACAGGAAAATATGACCTTATGATAGTTGACCCCCCGGCGTTTGCAAAGCACAGGGGAGCAATATCAAATGCCTTGAGGGCATATCAGCGGCTTAATGCAGCAGCAATAGAACGGGTGGCCCCGGGTGGAATCATCATTACATACAGCTGTTCTCAGGTAGTTGACAAGATTGCCTTTGCACAGGTTGTCTTCTCAGCAGCGGCCCAGACAGGCAGAAACGTAAGGATACTGCACAGGCTCTCGCAACCTGCCGACCATCCGGTAAGCATTTACCACCCCGAGGGTGAGTATCTCAAGGGGTTGGTCATATATGTAGAGTAGCCGTATTAAAAGACTATAAACTAATAACATATACTATGGAGAAATTGGAAGTGTCAGGAGGGGATAAAACCCGGAATTACGAGGTTCTGATTCCTCAGCTTATCTCTCTTACAGAGGGTGAGGAGGATATTTGTGCCAACATGGCTAATATTGCAGCAGCTCTCAAAGAGACATTCAACCTTTTCTGGGTAGGTTTCTATCTGGTAAGGAAGGACTCCTCTCAGTATGGTAAGTCTTTGGTACTCGGTCCGTTTCAGGGACCAGTTGCTTGCACCAGAATTGCCTATGGCAGAGGTGTTTGCGGCACCTCATGGAAGGAGGGCAAAACAATAATAGTACCCGATGTAGATCAGTTCCCGGGTCATATTGCCTGCAACTCTCTCTCCCGCTCAGAGATAGTAGTTCCCATATTCAGAGATGGCGAGGTGTTTGCCGTTCTGGATATTGACAGTAAGGATCTGAACTCCTTTGACGAGACGGACCATACTTTCCTAACAATGATAGTCAACCTTATTCATTAGCATTATGAATATAAAATATGGAAAATCAGCAATATACTACACATTGCTGTTGATTGTCGCTATTACAGGCTGCAGACCTGTTCCTGCAGAACTGACAGAATCCGGAGTAAGTAAAGCTCTGGCAGTAAGTAGAAAAGATAATATGTCCGGTCTAGAATACAAATTGTCATTTTCAATACCATCGGAGAAGGACTCTTCTGTGTCAGGAACTGCTTCATTGAAGTTTACACAGCGTGAAAAGAGGGAGATAATAATCGACTTCAAAAGTGAGCCATCAGCAGTAAAATCGTTGTCTGTAAATGGCAAGGAGAGAGAATATACCTTTGAAAATGAGCATATAATCATACCGCGCAGTGCGGGCAAGAGCGGAGAAAATGTTGTAGATATAGTATTTACAGCCGGTGACCAGTCGCTTAACCGTCAGCAGGAGTATCTCTACACACTCCTTGTACCGGACAGGGCAAGAACCCTATTCCCATGTTTCGATCAGCCCGACT
>CAZREC010000141.1:0-5521 GCA_964599025.1 uncultured Muribaculaceae bacterium
CGTAAGGTCTTGTATGACCTGCCCACTTATAAACCGAAGAACCACCACCCATATCATAAGCAGGAGAGCCATCTGACATATTAATAATCTTACCTTCTGCATCTCTTTGATATATAGGATAGATAGGTCCCATCATCCTGCCGTAGTAGAATGGGTTGGTTGTATAAGTACCCTCGGCAAGGAAATTGCTTTGATTTGAAGTATAGCCAGACAATCCAGCTTCCATCTTAAACCATTTGTTAACTTTAGAGACCATGCTCACACGACCTGTGAACCTGTCATAATCTGACCATTTAACATAACCTTTTTCTTTGATGTAACCAAAAGAAGAGAAGTAAGTTGTGTTTTCCGAACCTCCATTTGCAGATACATTATAATCTTGTCTTAGTCCGGCTTGAGAAAGCGCATCAATCCAGTCGTCCTGATAAAGTAGCTTTGCACTTGCATTAAGCTTACCATCAATTCCAACAACCTGGTCAGCAGCAACATTAAATGGATTGTAATAACCTAATTTTGCTACAATACCGCTTGAAGTTGCACCACTAGCCTGAGCACGGGCAGCTGCGTCTGTCATACCACCGGCAATAACACGAGCATTTTTCCAGCCTTCCCACATGTACTCATAGTATTTCTGAGGACCAACTCTGTCATACTCTTGTACTGACCTAGAAGTAGCACCAATATTGACTTTTGCTGTAACAGAAGTTTTGCCTACTTTACCTTTTTTTGTAGTCACCATAATAACACCATTCGCACCACGAGAGCCGTAAAGAGCCGCAGCAGCAGCATCTTTCAGTACACTGATAGACTCAATGTCATCTGTACCAATCGCATTGATGTCACCATCATATGCTGCGCCATCCACAACATAAAGAGGAGCACTTGATGAATAAACTGAACCGATACCACGGATACGGATCGATGCAGAAGAACCTGGTTGACCTGAACCGCCAACAACCTGTACCCCTGCCACTGCACCTGCTAGTGATTTGGTTAGGTTTGTTGACTGAATCTTTTCAATTTGTTCTTTTTTAATTACAGCTGCAGAACCTGTGTAAGAAGATTTCTTTACTGTTCCGTAAGCAACTACCAGAACATCTTCCAGTAACATTGCATCTTGCTGTAATTTAACGTTGATAACGGAGAAATTACCAACAGTAACCAACTCTGTTTTCATACCAATAAAAGAGAACTCGAGTATTGCACCACGGGTTGCACTTATTGAGTATTTTCCGTCCAGGTTTGTAACAGTTCCTGTTGTTGTTCCCTGAATCCTGACAGATGCCCCTATTACAGGAGAGCCATCAGTTGCATCAGTAACAGTTCCTGTCACCTGAAGAGTCTGTGCCGAGAGCACATTCCCAGCCACTAAAAGCAGTGTGGCGAGAAGTAATCTGATTTTTTTCATTTAGATAAGTTTTGGTTAATAATTAAAAAATTTAGGTTTGTATAAAAAAGTAATCGTTTCAAATATTGGGAAATCCCCCTAATTTAAAAGGATTTATATGCGAATATAAGTAATTTTTTTCTAAGTACAAATAGCTTATGAGCAATAAACTAACAATATTTATCTTTTCTCATTAAACTATTTATAACTATTTTTGTCTAAATTCGTTTTACCAACAACAAATAGATGCCAGAAAATGAAAATAAATTTATATATATTATCTTCTTTATTAATTTCTCTTTTTATAATAAGTTGTCAAAAAGATATTCCTCCGACACTTTCTTTATCGGTTAGCCAGGCAGATATTGCAAATTATGATGGTAAAGTTGAGATAGCAGTAACATCCAACACTAACTGGACAGCAACCATATCCGACATTTGGTGCACTATAAGCCCAAAAAGCGGCAATGGTAATGGTGTTATAACTGTAACTGCAACCAACAACTTTTCATCTGAATCAAGGGCAGCTTCTCTTCTGGTTGTATGTCAGGAACTTAAAAAAACAACAGTTATCAATCAAAGTTTTTCTCAGCTTTCTGTGGATTCTGAAAACCTGATTTTCGTAAAAGAGGCCGGAACAAAGAACATAACCATAACATCCAATACAAAGTGGCAACTTGACATGTCTTCTACTGCCTCGTGGCTCACAGCTAATATAACAAGTGGCGAAGGTAACGGAGGAGTCGCTTTAACTGCTTCGGCAAATACAGCCGGACCATCCAGAACGACAACTATTATCATCAAGTACGGTTCTGCTCAGAAAGTTATTAATATATCCCAGAACAAGAGTCAGAATTCGGCTCCTTCTGCTCCTGCTACATTAACTCCTGCAGACATGGCTGCAAATACAGGGACCATACCGCGATTCACATGGTCTGCTTCTATAGATCCTGATAATGATCCTGTAACTTATACTCTATCTTATTCAAAAGACAATATCAACTGGACAGAACTCACAACAACTGCTACTCTGCTGTATCTTAAATCTCATCTTAGCGAAAACACACTTTACAAGTGGAAGGTAAAGGCTACAGATTCTGAGGGGGCCTATGCCTCATCTGCTGTTGCTACATTCACTACAGGGCTCAAAAGCGGGTATGCCGACGGAGAATACAGGATACATATGAACTCAACGGCAGGTTTAAATGAAAAGGCTGCTGAGATATTGTTCCTGGGTGACGGATACACTGCAGCAGATTATCAGGAGGGCGGCCTGTTTGAGCAGCATATAACTGAAGGGATAAACCACTTTTTTAATATTGAACCATACAAGAGTTACAAAAACTACTTCAGGGTATACAAGCAAGCGGCATACTCTACCGATAGTGGAGTTACACAAGTAGATAAGAATATAACAAAAAACACCGCATTCAGCTCGAGTTTCAATGGAGGGTCATCGATTTCTGCCAATAATGATGAGGTGTTCCGTTATGCAAAGATGATTCCCGGGGTGGATGATGCAAGACTTAAGAAAATGCTTGTGGTACTCGTAATTAATCAGGACAGATATGCCGGTACGACATTTATGTGGAATGATGGCACAGCAGTGGCCCTTTGTCCTGTAAGCAGGTCGGCAAGCGAGGGAAGCAAATACATGAATGTTATTTGGCATGAGGCCGGGGGACATGGTTTCGGAGGACTGGGCGATGAGTATATAAGTTTTACAAATAAAACTTTGCCGGCCGAGAACAAGACTGAGGCACTAAACTGGAGCAGTTACGGGTTCTTTGCCAATATCGAGGTAAGTTCGTCAGATCCGGCAACCATCAAATGGAAGCACTTCTTCAACAGGCAGGGGTATGACGAAAAACTGGGTGGAAGGGTAGGTATATATGAAGGAGCCTATTACTACTCATTCGGTGCCTGGAGACCGGAAGTGTCGAGTTGTATGATACACAACGAGCAATATTACAATGCTCCAAGCAGAGAGGCAATGGTAAGAAAGATACTTGTAAACTCAGGCTATACATATGATTTTGATGAATTTATAAGATTAGATGTTCAGAAGATCCCTGCAAATGCCGCTATTCTTTATACTAAGAGTGTGAATCCGTTATTGTTTGTTCCATTAGCTCCTCCTGTGTTTATAAGGAGATAATGATTTCAACAACAATAGGTATCAAACAATGACAAATAAAAAGGCCGGTTCAAATTGAACCGGCCTTTTTACACCAAAAATTTGTTTGTACTTAACTTACTCTTTTTTACTTTTAACCATCCTCTGATAGTCGTCCAAAGAGGCTACGATCACCTTTTCAAACTCTCTGGTTCCGGTACCTGCTGGAATTAAGTGTCCGCAAATAACGTTCTCTTTGAGCCCTTCCAGATAATCTTTCTTTCCATGGATAGCTGCTTCACTCAGAACCTTTGTAGTTTCCTGGAATGATGCAGCAGACATGAAGCTGGTTGTGCGAAGAGCGGCGCGTGTTATACCCTGAAGTATCTGATTCGATGTTGCAGGCATTGCATCACGAGCTTCAACTGTCTTAAGGTCCTTACGCTTAAGTATTGAGTTCTCGTCACGAAGTCTGCGAACTGTAACTATCTGACCTGGTTTTAATTCCGTAGAATCGCCTGCGTCAAGAATAACCTTTTTGTCATATATGTTGTCATTTTCATGCATGAAGTCCCATCTGTCCACAAGTTGTTCTGGAAGGAAGCGAGTATCGCCCGGATCTACTATCTCAAGCTTGCGCATCATCTGACGGACAATTATCTCAAAATGCTTGTCATTTATCTTCACACCCTGCATACGATAAACCTCCTGGATCTCGTTTACAATGTATTCCTGAACCTTTGTAGGACCCTGGATAGCAAGAATATCTGTAGGAGAGATTGCGCCATCTGATAGAGGCATACCTGCTCTTACATAGTCATTCTCCTGTACCAGAATCTGTTTTGAAAGTGGAACAGAGTAGCGTTTCTCTTCTCCTGTCTTGGATCTGATAACGATTTCGCGGTTACCTCTCTTGATTTTGCCCATCAGGATCTCGCCGTTTATTTCAGCAACAATTGCCGGATTAGACGGGTTACGGGCTTCAAACAGTTCTGTAACACGAGGAAGACCACCTGTGATGTCACCAGATTTTCCGATAGCTCTTGGAATCTTAACAAGAATATCACCAATCTTAACTCTTTTTCCATTTTCTACCATGATATGAGCACCCACTGGCAGGTTATACTGCTTGAGGTCAATCTTGTCATCCATGATTTTAATGGTAGGGTTTTTGGATTTATCACGAGATTCAATTACTACCTTCTCTTTGTGCAGTGAGTATTCATCTGCTGCCTCTTCTCTGTATGTAACACCTTCGATAAGACTGTCAAATACCGCTTTACCGGCGATCTCAGCAATGGTTACAGCGTTGTAGGCATCCCATTCGCAAATTTTGTCTCCCTTTTTAACATGATCTCCATCCTTATAATAAAGTGTGGCACCATAAGGAACAAACTGCTGCGAAAGTGTGATACCGGTGTTGTGGTCAACTATACGCATTTCTGCAGTACGGCCAATTACAACCTCTTGCAGGCCACCGTCAGCTACTCTTGATATTGTACGAAGCTCGTCAAACTCAAGGCGACCATCATATCTTGCAATGATTTCATTTTCAGATGCAATGCTTGATGCTGTACCACCGACGTGGAATGTTCTCAAAGTAAGCTGTGTACCTGGCTCACCAATAGATTGGGCAGCAATTACACCAACTACCTCACCCTTCTGAACCATTCTTCCGGTTGAAAGGTTACGTCCGTAACATTTTGCGCATGCACCTTTACGTGACTCGCAAGTAAGTACCGAACGGATCTCAACCTGTTCAATTGGAAGTGACTGTATAAGTGATGCAATATCTTCTGTTATCTGTTCTCCTGCTTCAATGATCCTTTCACCTGTAAGTGGGTTGTAAATATCATGAACTGAAGTTCTTCCAAGAATCCTGTCATACAGCGACTCTACAATCTCGTCCTTATTCTTGATAGCTGTTGCCACAAGACCGCGAAGTGTACCACAGTCGTCTTCATTTATAATCACATCATGTGATACGTCAACAAGACGGCGTGTGAGGTAACCTGCAT
>CAZREC010000142.1:0-5378 GCA_964599025.1 uncultured Muribaculaceae bacterium
TAAATCCTTGTTGTTCCAGAAAATCGTTAACCGATTCCAAGGTTTCGAAATCAGCAAGTTCGTTAACATTTACGGTAAAGTGATTGGCACAAAAGCCGTAAACATACATCCATGCAGCATATTCTGATTCTTCGCGGAGTTTGTCGTAAAGTGGGTAACTTAAATCTCCCCAAACACGGCCTTTCAAAATCAAATCATCGGCCTGGAAAACTTCAGGAGTATACCTGCTTTTGTCTAAAAGTTTCAGGCGACCTTTTGATATTTGACTAAATAATTTTGACGTTATAGACATTTTTGTGTTTTTCTGTTTGTATGTTTGGTTGTTACCGACATATCTGCGCCATATCTGTTTGTATATGTGCTATAAGCGCATCTTGTCATCTACTCAAAAACCTCGTGCAACACATCCAGAGAGCGGATCTCGACAGGGTACCCGATGTGGTGGTTAAGGAACTTGATCATGTCTTTTATGAAAACGAATCTCTCGTTTCCGTTTATTTTAAGTGTGTAAAGATACTCAGGTTTTGTATTCAAAATTGCTGCCAGAATAAAAGAACTCCTTAAAGAAAATGACATATCGGCTATAGTAGGGATATTTGTAAACCCGGCAGAGAGAATGTCGAAGAGAGGATCGCTCTCGGAATAGTTATCCTCAGGGGTGTATCCTATCTGTCGGCACAACTCCACAATAAAATATGCATGAAAGTTGGCAACCCCGCTCTCCAGAGTCTCCAGTTGCAGTACAGATCGCTTGATAAAGTTGAACAATTCATAATTCTGCTCCACCTCCCTCACGGTCCTGTAAATAAGCTCACTGATAAAAATGGCAATGGAGCTTTTATGAAGGTTGCTGCGAATCTCTGCCAGCTTGTATGCAGGCGTATACTCCTTGATGGTAGCCATATCGCCCCATGAGCCGGCAACCAGCTCTGCGTCAATTATACCTAAGGGATGCAGCTGCGCAAGGGCGGCATAGTTTTTGGAACCCTTCCCTGTCCTTATGACGAAGCTTTGCCGGCCACCAAGATTTGAGTAGCCCTGTACAATAAGACTAGAGTCTCTGTACTTGATAGTATGCAAAACTATTATCTGGAGTTTTTGGGACATGTCAGGTTTTATTGGGGGAAAGTATGTTGGGGGAGAGAATGTTGATGGGAAGTGTGCCGACGGATAGGTGGTTGTGAAGGAAGTCGGACAACTTGCTCATAGACAAACCCCTATGAGATATTAAATTCTTTTCGGCAGGGGAGAGTTCAGCAAGAGTTATTGAGTAACCATCGGGAATAAACACCGGATCGTAGCCAAAACCACCGGTGCCGGAAGGACCCTCTGCGATAGTGCCATTGAGAACTCCGTCAAAATAGTTAATATTGCCGTCGATTATAAGAGCAACCACGGTCCGGAACCTTGCACCGCGCTGCTTAATACCCGAAAGTTCTTTGAGTAGTTTGTTAGTATTGTTAAGGAAATTTTGCTCCTCGCCGGCATATCTGGCTGAATATACACCGGGGGCACCACCCAGAGCATCAACCTCGAGTCCCGTATCGTCGGCGAAACAAGGGAGATGAAACCTGTCCCAGATATACTGAGCCTTTAAAAGCGCATTGCCCTGCAGGGTATCTGCATCTTCGGGAATGTCATCAAAAAGATTGAGGTCACGAGGAGAAACGAGCTTGAAACCCTCACCCAGTATAGCCTGGGCTTCCTCCAGTTTGTGCCTGTTTGATGTGGCAAAAATAATTTCCATAAAAACAATATTGCATCAAAGATACTAAAACTTTATTTTTGTAAACTGATATTATAATTACCATAAAATGAACAAAGTACTAAAAACAATCGTTACCATTCTGGCCCTCACTATAATAACCCCGGCTTTCACGCAGTCTAAAGAGTTCAGGACAGGCAAAAGCCTCGACGTCCAGTTCTCTGTTCTGAGGGAGCTCTCCATGTTTTATGTAGACAGCATTAAGATTGACAAACTCATCACTACAGCCATAGATGCTATGCTTGAGTCGCTTGACCCATATACAGTATTTATTCCGGAAGAGGACAACGAAAGCCTTGAGCTGATGACCACAGGGTCATACGGAGGAATAGGCGCAATAATCAGAAAATCAGGCACAGGAGTGCTTATATCGGAGGTAACGGAGAATTCACCCGCAGCCAAGGCAGGCATAGTGGCAGGAGATATAATACTCAAAATAGACAATATCTCCACATCATCTATGATTGTGGACTCTTGCAGCGCAAAGATGAAGGGAACACCCGGAACATCGGTGAGCTTTGTAATCAAGAAGCTAAGAGGGGGCGACACGGTAAACTTCAAGGTTGTACGCGACAAGATACACTTCCCCGATGTTGCCTATAGCGGAATGATAAATGACACTCTCGGTTACATACGGGTGACAGGATTTACTATGGGTGGAGCCAAAGATGTAAAGAGAGAACTTCTGGCGCTCAAGAGCAAAGGAAACCTTAAAAAGCTTATAATTGACCTGAGAGGCAATGGCGGGGGACTACTTGACGAAGCTGTGAACCTGGTGTCGTTGTTCGTGCCAAAGGGTACAAAAGTGGTGTCGGCACTGGGCAGGGTAAAACAGGCAGACATGATTTACTATACAAAGGATGAACCTGTGGATACACAACTGCCGTTGGTGGTACTTGTTAATTCGTCTTCGGCATCATCATCGGAAATTGTAGCAGGAGCACTTCAGGACCTTGACAGGGCAACAATTGCAGGAACACGTACTTTTGGCAAGGGGTTGGTTCAGTCTATAAGGGACGTAGGTTTCAACAACAAGATCAAACTCACAACCGCAAAGTACTATACACCAAGCGGCAGATGCGTGCAGGCAATTGACTACAACGCCAGAAACGAGGATGGCAGCGTGGGAGCTATTCCTGACTCACTGATGAAGCCTTTCAAGACAGCAAAAGGGAGAACAGTTTATGACGGCGGGGGCATTGCTCCTGACGTGACACTGCCACAGCAGGTATTCTCAAGACCGGCTCTTTCGCTGGTGTATGGAGAGATTCTTCATGAATATTCAATAAGTTACTTCAAGGACCACCTTACAATCGCCCCCGCCGCAAAGTTCGAACTTACCGCCGCGGAGTATGAAGACTTTGTAAAATTTGCTGCTAAAAAGGAGTTTGACAGCAGAACAGCATCGGATGTAGATATGGACAAATTCATTGCCACAACTAAGAAAGAGGGGCTATACAACGACTTCAAGGGAGAGATAGATGCACTCGAAAAGAGGGTGAAACTTAGCAAGGAAGATGTTTTGAAGAGAAACGCTGCAGAGATAAAATCGCTGTTAGAGGAGGAGATAGTGAACAGATACTACTACCAGAGAGGAAGAATAGAGAGTATTCTCAGGAACGACCTTCAGGTAAAGAGTGCGGCAAGTATAAATCTTATAAAATAATAACGGTATGTAATGGTCATTTTGGATTTGCTTTTTCCAAGGGTGTGTCCGGTGTGTGGGAGATTGTTGTTGAGAAGGGAGAGATATCTTTGTTTAAGCTGCCTTGCCGACCTTCCGTACTCCTTTTTCTGGTCATGGCCCGATAACCCCGCAGAGGTATGCTTCTGGGGCAGGTTGCACATTGTGAGGGCAGCATCGCTGCTGATATACAGAGAGGAGAGTCCCTACAGGAAAATAATTCATGCGTTCAAGTACAACAGTAACAAAGGTCTTGGCCGGCACATGGGGGAGATGCTCGCAAAGAGGCTTCTGGATAGTGGCCTTTATAATGACATAGACGTGATTGTGCCTGTGCCGCTGCATCCGTTAAAAAAGTGGAAAAGAGGATATAACCAGGCAACTGTAATTGCAGAAGCCTTGGGCAAGGCAATGGGTAGGCCGGTAGAGGAGAGTGTGCTTAGAAGAAAAAAATTCACCTCTACACAGACAAAAAAGGATTCAATCAGCAGATGGGACAACGTTGCAGAGGCCTTTTCAATTAAAAACGGTTCAAAATTCACAGACAGACATGTACTTCTGGTCGACGACGTTCTTACAACCGGAGCAACACTGGAGGCGTGCGGTCAACATATTTTAAAGCAGGAGGGGTGCCGGCTGAGTATTGTTACACTCGCGTATGTTGAATAATTTAGTATGTTTGCACAAGTTTATGTTCGATTTTATAAAGATAGAGTTAATTGATATCATAGATATCACGCTGGTAGGATTGCTTATCTATCAGGCATATAAGCTTATAAGGGGCACTGCGGCACTTAACATATTCACCGGAATCATTGTCTTTTATTTTATCTGGATCATAGTGAGGGCACTAAAAATGGAGCTTCTGAGCGCCATTCTTGGTCAGGTTATAGGTGTGGGCGTGCTGGCACTTATAATTGTCTTTCAGCAGGAGATCAGACGGTTCCTGTTGAGACTGGGCACCCGCTACATGGACTCCGGGCAAAAACTGAGGCTTGTGAATGCCTTTCTGGGCATCAAGAACAAAGGAGTCTCGCTTGTGTTGCTCGACGAAGTGACGCACGCCTGCCGTCGAATGTCAGAAAAAAAGACCGGGGCACTAATAGTAATCGCAAAAAGTTCTTCTCTGGAGTTCATTATAGAGACCGGAGACAGGATTGACGCAATAATAAGCAGAAGGCTAATAGAGAACATATTCTTTAAAAATGCGCCGCTTCACGACGGGGCGATGGTCATTGCAAACGACAAGATTGTTGCAGCAAGATGCACCCTGCCGATATCGGAGAACCCTCATATACCGGCACATCTGGGAATGAGACACAGGGCGGCAATGGGAATATCGGAGCAGAGCGACGCAAACGTTATTGTTGTATCTGAACAAAACGGTCAGATATCGTATGTCCAGAACGGCGAAATAAAGAAGATAAACAGTATAAACGAGCTCCGTCTTGCTATCGAGAACTCTTACAAATAACCACCGGCTTAAATAATGACTAGCAGAGAGACAATCACAGGAAGAGAGAGACTGGAGCAGAAACTGGGATTCGACCGCATAAGGTCGCTTGCAGAGAGCAGATGTTCAACATCACTGGCCAGAACCAGGGTACTGGAAGCAGAATTCCTTACATCACATTCAGAGATAGAGAAGAGACTTGCCCAGACAGACGAGATGCGTGTAATTACCATGTTCGAGTCTGCATTTCCTGATTCCGGCTTTGTAGACACATTGCCCTTCCTTAAACAACTTGAAGTAGCATCGGCATATCTCGATATTCTCTCTATAAGCAGACTCAAGCAGTCGCTTGAAACCACACGTGCAATTGTGTCGTTCTTCAAAAATACAAAAGATGGTCTCTATCCTAACCTGAAGCTTCTGGCGGAACCTATTGTACTTTTTCCGGAGATTACCCGTCGAATTGAGGCGCTGCT
>CAZREC010000143.1:0-1311 GCA_964599025.1 uncultured Muribaculaceae bacterium
GTTCCTGCCGATACATTTACCTCCATACCAACTGCCTTGTGATTGTAAATAAACGAAGCCGTTCCTCCTTCGGCAATACCTGCTGCCTTGGTCCATAGATAGTCAATCCCATTTGTCAATTGGGTTGACATTCCTGATGTAAAGGTTAATCCGGGAGCCGATGTGTTGTTTTGTGAAACAGAGTAAAAATCATAAGAACCTTTTGGAAGATAAAGGGCAGCAGAGGGAGTAAGTAAGCCGGATGCTCCGCCAGTAGCTTCAACAGGAGTTCCTGGAACAGAGGTGGCAGAGGTCACGGTTGCACCGGCAGTGTAACCCAAAATTGTCACTTTGTTACCGGTAGTGAACACTGTAGTAGCTTTTGTTTGCGTTTCTCCATTGTAAGAAGCATAAAACTTAATTTCTTGCGGATTAGGTTTGATGTCTTGATCTTTTTGGCAAGAAGTCATTGAAAAGATAGCGGACATGGCTATCGCATAAGAAAGAATAATTTTCTTCATAATAATTTAATTTAAAATATTAATTGTTAATTAGTTGAGTGAAATATTTGTACTGTGTACATAATCGTTCCAATCCAAAATGGATGTAGTTTTAAATTCAATATCAAAAGGTGTAACATCAAAACGGTAGTCGTACACCTTACCTTGTTCAATATCTGTGTTTAGAAACACTCTTGAGAAAAGCACATTTGTTTTGTTTGCAGAAATATCTTCTACAAAGACCTTAAAGTTGAGATACTTTGCTTTTACAATAGGAACACAGTAATAGTTAAATACATTCGAGTTGTTTTCTATTACGCACTCGTCATAGAAGTCAGTCACCTCTTGAGCAGAATTGCATCTTCCTGAAAGCATGTTCAACACAACCCCACTATCATCCGGAGATGAGATCTCCACTTTGGATATCCTGTATTGTGAGATAGGGTTTTCACTAAAATTGCATATCACTCTGATAAGGGAATTTGCAAGAGTGAATCTCAGACTAACGTTGTTCCGGACAGCCTTAATCACACTGGCCGAGCTATCAGCAAACAGATACATTATTCCGGTTTTTAAACTCACATCACTCCCTGCCAATATCATCTGATTTTGTGAAAGAAGTGCTTTAAAAGAGTATTCCATAGGGAAAAGTTTTAATTCTCTTTCAGCTCTTAGCAAAGAGCTATCTCCCAACCTGTAATATTGATAAGCATTTGTGAAACTTACTTTTCCCTTTTCAAGAGGGCATACAAGCACATTATAATCTGTCTTTCCTTTTGAGTTATCAGCATCATTGAACACAACTCTATATTTTCCATAATCAGGACATTGT
>CAZREC010000143.1:1411-5267 GCA_964599025.1 uncultured Muribaculaceae bacterium
CAGATGGCTCTTTGGAACAACCAAAAAGTATGCTCATCAAAAATATTATTATAATGTAAATCTTTGACATAAACGTCAGATTGACTGTTAATTAATTTGATAATTTTACTAATTCACAAGAGTTAAGCAAAGGATTGTAAACGACATTTTCTGTTTTGGTTTCCGCAATTCTTTGTACCTCAAACCTTGTCACATTAATTTGGGGAATTGGATCATCATATCCCATGATACAGTTATCAATCCACATAATGTTATCATCCAGGTTCTCCTTGGTTTTGGTGTCACGGTTAATCAAAAGTTGCGGCTTATTATCACTGGCAATCACCTCCAGGTCATAAAGGACCTTGTAACCTGTACTTGAACCAATGCTCCGGATAAAGAGCCTGTCAGTTATTTCATCAATAATCTCCTTGGTATAGTCTCTTCCAAAATCATCTTTCAGATGCTTGACATGAACCTTTGCCACCCTTTTGATATGGAAATAGACTTGTACCTGTGGAGTGTCATTCTCAGAATTTTCACTGAGCTTTTCTGTTGTGTTGTCTAAGTCTACGATTACCAGTTGTCTCTCTTTTGTGCAAGAAACAGCTAAGATTAAAATTGCTAATGCTGTAAATAATGTGTTTTTCATTGTTATTTTGTGTTATAATTGGTTATTAGTTTTGCTTTTACTATGTTTCTATTTGATATCATCACCGATTGATGACGGCCGCCATTCTTTTCAAAGATTTCAATGACAAGCATCTTATTATCGGCAATGGTGAATTTTTCCAGAGTGAAGACAGATCTTGCGACGCTTTTACCTCTTATGGTTTGATTGTTGTTCAATACTCTCAGAGGTGTCAGCACTTGTTCCTGAACGGCCGTTCTTTTAGTCACTCTCCTATCTACTATCTTGAAAGTGATAAAATCAATGTCAAATGGAATGTTGGTGATATTCTTTATCTGAGAGTGGAAGTACAGCATACCATTGTTGGTATATATGCCTTTTATGGAAAACTCCACTCCATACTTTTTACTTGAGATGTTTTTGATATCACTCTTGTCATTCTTGTAGATGGAGTTCATAATCAGATTCACTGCTGCAGGAGGCTCTTTCCCCAGTTCCTTGAGATATACATCCCCGGCTCCTGTTTGTGCTTTGCCTGGAGCTGCTTTGGTAATCAGCTCTTTCATCTCAATATTAAGCTTCTCCGGCTCTTGAACATACCTTACGTTAAAGGAGTAAAAGTTACCGTCATCTGTAATAACGGAGAAGTTGGTTTCATCTTCAAAATTGCGAACAGCAGCTTTAATACGAATTACATTCTCGGCACCCTCGGCCTTACCTGCAATTATCTTTGTACTGCCAAGGTCTACATACCTGACAGCTGCAGGGAAGATGATGTGAACAGTCTTGTCGAAGGTCACTTCCAGCCCATAGGGAGGTATTACCTTGTCATAGGTTATTTTCTTGGTAAGGCCATTAAAGAGGTCCCCCGAAGAACCATTTGTCTGGGCATTGAGTCTCAATGCGCAGAGGAAAAGAAAAATAGTGATTAACAATCTTTGCATTTATTTGGATTTTAGTGGTTTGTAAATTGTATTATTCTTTTGTTGTCAGAAATACCCTATAACCTGCCTTGAGGTGTACTTTCACCAGTCTGGCTTTTTTTGAGATGTACTGTGAGCCACCCTGTATAAGAGCCTTTGTGAGATCGGCAGTAATCTGCTCACCTGCATTTTTTGTGATGTTAAAGCTTGTCCCAATGCTGTTACCCACGTTACCGGCAACGTCTTTTATCGTGCTCACCTCCATTGAGCCTGGCACGAAGATTCCTATCTGCCCATCGGTGTCAAAGACATTCAACTCAACGGGTATGATCTTGCCTTGGTACTCAATACCGGAAATTATGATGTTCAGTCTTTCTCCCACCAAAAAAGTCTTGCCGCTGATTGTGGAATTCTCCGGAATGATAGTGCTTCCTGCTTTTAGGCTTTCTAACAGACGGAGCCTTATAGTCTGACCGTCAGTTATGGTCTGGTCAATATGGACACAAGCTTTGATTGTGTTTTTTACAACAGCTTTGCTCTCTCCCACGGAAGTGTTAAACCCTAAGTTATGTTCAGTGCCATTAGTCATGTTTTCAAAAGGAAGTTCATTTGAGAGAGAGCTTACCACTTCTTTTTTTACCTGATATATAGGCTCTACCTTTGTCTTTCCTCCTCTGGTTTTTGTTTCTTGTTCCCTTTCCGCAGTATTTTCACTTTTTTGATTCATATTTTGAGGCATTAACCGCGCAGCCATCTCATAAGACTTTTCCAATAGCTTCATTTTCTCTTCCACGCTATTTCCATTGTTGCTTTCCCTCATCTGTGCCTGCAGTTGATCTACCTTTTCCTGCAGTTCTTTCTTCTCTTTGTCTTTATCGTCCTGATAGAAATTATCCAGGTTGCGGTTTATCTCTTTATATGCCCTGGCAGAAGATCTGATCGTGCCTCTGGTATTACTTTTGCCCTCTGATGATCCGGTGGTATTATTGGGAGATTGACCAAGCTCATCGCCCTCATCTTGGGAATTCTCCTTGGTGATTCCAAAGAATCCTGCCAGGTCCTGCATTGTTTTCGATCTCTGATCCTGCTGTTGCTCGGCACTTGCTTTCTCATACTCCGCTTCTTTGCTGTCTGCAAGAGCATAGTCTTTTGCCTGAGGGATATTTGTATTTATTCCAACCTGATCACTTAGCTTCTGCTTTTCTTCTTTTGAAGGAGAAAATATTAACCATATAACGACAGCAAAGGCAAGCACGAATAGCGGAAAGACTATCATCTTCTTACGCTTTAATACCTCTTGAGGGCTTCTCTCTTTTTTAATTTTCTCTTCCATAATCGTAGTTTTTATTCAAGTTATTTGTATCCGATTTTGATTTTAGCTCCAGACCCCTGATGTGTTCAAACTCAATCTGCCCAACACTCTTTTTCTTAAGTTGTATTATTGTCACCACCATCATCCCAATGAAAACAATACCCATAAAAAAGAGCATACATGCTATCAGTGTCAGACGGCTCTCCTGACTCAGGCTTCTGAGATAATCCTCAATTTTCTTGTTCCAGTGTATCTGCTTTTCAATTATTTCATCTTTGATTTTTTGAACGGTACTTGTTATTGTCTTCATGGTATTATCTATTTGCGACTCGGATGTCTTTGTTTTCTATAATTTCAAAATTCTCAATGATAAAGCCATGAGGGTTGTTGTCACTTCTTACCGAATTGAGCAGTTTGCAAGTGGTTATCAGGCTTCTCTCAGTGACGTTGCTTTCACGAAGTATGAGTTGCTTTGCGAATGTCCTGGCCGTATATGGATAGTGGTCAAAATTGCAAATCACGCTGTCAATCTGTATGTACTGATTGATGTTTGCGGAGATGAGCCTTTTAAAGTATCCCTTTTCAGAAAGGTCCTGATAGTAGTTGAAAGCCGACTTGTCTGATAAATTCATTGCTCTTTGCATGTTGCTCTCAATAGCCATTTTATCCGGCGAGAGGGTAAAGAAGAGTTCATGAAACCGCCTCACATGCTCACGAGCCTCCACCGGTCTGTTTTGGGATAGGTCTTGTGAGAGGGCAAGGATAAGAGATTTGCCCTGGTCCAGGACATATATCTTCTGTCTTTGAACTTCTGCGAAGCGGAACGAACTCCAAATACAAAAGACAATGACCAATGCACACGAACTGATAACCAGAATCACAATGAGCCTTATCTGCTTGAAACTCAACTCTATATTTTTTAACGATTTAAATTCCATAGTCATGATTGTTATCTTCCAATTAGTCTTCCCGAGACATTCCCGGAAGCTGCACCAACTCCGGCACCTGCCA
>CAZREC010000144.1:0-5207 GCA_964599025.1 uncultured Muribaculaceae bacterium
GGAGCGATAAAGGTCATAGAAATGATTATCAAGACATAAGACTAAGCCAGTACATCGGATTGAGTATTTATAAAATGGAAAAAAAATATACATACTCGCTGGGGTTCACATTGAAAACCACATCTACAAAGAGCACCGGTACCAACAGAGCATACACAAGTGCTGTATTCACCTATGCCCCATCACTTATGATGCAATATACACTCAATAAATCTACTTTCTTGAGATTATCTTACAGAGGTAGTTCTTTACAACCATCCATAAGTCAGAAGGAACCCGTACCAGACAATACAAATCCTCTTTATATCAGAATCGGAAATCCCACGCTTTTACCGGGATTCAACAATGGTCTTACACTTAGCCTGAATGGCGGTAACAGAGAGAAATATCAAACATTTGATATTTCTATCGATGCAAGTTGCAGAACAAATTCTATCAGCAATATTTCTGCATACGGTAACGGTGGAGTACAATATTCAGTCCCTGTCAATACAGATCCAATATACAATGGCTCAATAAGGATGATGTACAATTCTCCTCTCTTTACAAAGAAATTTCTTGTAAATATAAGCGGTAGTGCAAGTTACAACAATAATCTAAGCTATACTGCTAAAATAGAGGCTGATCCTCAGGCCGACCCAAGAGACGTCACTATAGACAATTTTAAAAACATCGTTACAAATACTACAAATTCACTCTTTATAAGAAGTGGCCTTCGCTTCACCTATAAGTTCACCAAGGCCGATTTCTCGTTAAGTAACAATTTAACTTACAGAGACACATGGTACTCAATTGCAAACAAGAGCAAACCGGAAATGTGGAACTACTCCGCATCGGCAAACCTCAACCTGAGACTTCCTTATGATTTTACCATGACCGCAGGTATGGAGTTCTCTGTGAGCAAGGGTTATGGTGGTGAAAGAGACAAGCCTTTCACAATCTTTAATGCCGACATTAACAAAGGCCTGTGCAAGAACAAGCTTGCTCTCAAGCTTCGTCTGTACGACATTCTAAATCAGGCGAGGGGAATCAGACGAACAACTACAGAGAACTACATAGAAGACACGGAATTCTACATTCAGAAACAGTACTTCATGCTTTCACTCTCATACAAATTCGGGAAATTCCCCGGAAATTCAAGAGGTATTAGAAGGAACGGCAATATTATGTTTTTCGAAAATGCCCCAGAGGGGATGATTATAAGATAGTCACCCCTGCCGCTGCAAGTTTTCTCATCTCTGTCTCCGGCCAGATGCTAACCTGCACCTCTCCAATATGCCGTTTTTTGAGCATGAACATACACACTCTTGATTGTCCTATTCCTCCGCCTATGCTCTCAGGAAGCTCCCCTGCCAGCAGCATGCTGTGAAATGTAAGCAACGACCTGTCCGAACAACCTCTCTCCTCAAGCTGGCGTATAAGTGCCGTTTTGTCTACCCTGACACCCATGGAGGAGAGTTCGAAGGCACACTGTAAAACAGGGTTCCATACAATAATATCTCCGTTGATTCCCGAATATCCTTCCTCGTTCAAGGTACTCCAGTCGTCATAATCCGGAGCACGTCCATCATGACGCTCCCCGTCGGACAGTACCCCACCTATGCCTATGATAAATATTGCACCATACTTCTTTGCCGCCTCATATTCCCGCTCTTTGGGAGAGAGCCACGGATAGCTGCAAAGGAGTTCTTCTGAATGGATAAAGGTTATATCTGCAGGCAAGACCGGCTCGATATGAGGATATTGTTCATAAACAGCAAGTTCCGTTGCCCTAAGTGCAGAATAAATTTTCTTTACCGTATCCTTCAAACGGCCAAGAGTCCTGTCGCCCGGCCAGATACGTTGCTCCCAGTCCCACTGGTCAACATAAATTGAATGCAAGGCAGTAAAATCCTCATCGGGTCTGAGTGCTCTCATATCGGTGATAATGCCGCTGTTCGGCTCCATCTCCAGTTGTTTAAGTCTGAGACGTTTCCATTTTGCAAGTGAGTGAACTACAACTGCTCTTTTATCTTCCATCGACTTAACAGGAAAAGAGACCGGACGTTCAATGCCGTTGAGGTCGTCATTTATACCGGTTCCGTCGAGAACGGCTATAGGGGATGATACTTTTACAAGCTTAAGCTGACGCGACAACTCTCCCTCAAATGTCTCCTTGACAAGAGTGATTGCCTTTTCTGTTTTTAAAATTTCCTGTTTCATTTCTGTTGAGTTTTGCACATAAAAAAAGCCCCCCGGAATGCGGGAGGCTTGTCATATATATTGTTAATAATTTACTTGTCTGACAACAATAACCTCCCTGTCCGAATATGATTATTATTCGAATTATTAAAGAGATTATTATTATTCCTTAAAAAGGTCATTCTTCTTTATAGTGTTTCCAGTGAGCAAAAGTATATATTTGTTTTTAATTGACAAAAATTGTTACTATATTTTACTGGTTTTTTAATAAAGGAGGATAAATCATGAAAACAACTTCCGAAGTGATTGACAGGCTACCCGCTGTAGCGGGGAGTTTTTATCCTGCAGACAAACAAAAGTTGCATAAGGAGCTTGAAAACATATTTGCTTCTGCAATTCCAAAGCGTTGCAGCAATGTGAGAGCAATAATCTGTCCGCACGCCGGTTATATATATTCAGGCGAGGTAGCGGCATCTGCCTTCAACCAGATTGATTCAGAAAAAACTTATAAAAGGGTATTTGTAATTGCATCATCGCATCAGGAGTGGTTCGAAGGGGCCGCGGTATATTGCGATGGTGACTTTATTATGCCGGATGGTACAGTAAAAGTTGATCGCTCTTTCGGGAAGATGCTTGTAGAGAATTTTCCTGTTATATTTAACTCAGATCGCGGCCCTCATCAGAAAGAACACAGCATTGAGGTGCAGCTTCCTTTTCTCAACCATGTTCTCAGGACAGACTACCATATTGTCCCCGTAATAATAGGCACCTCCGACAAGAATATGTGCAGAGAGATTGCTATGGTATTAAAACCCTATATGACACCCGATAATCTCTTCATAATAAGCTCCGACTTTTCGCACTACCCTAACTATGCCGATGGCCAGAAGGTTGACGACATTACTAAAGAGGCTATTCTTGCAAATGATCCTGAAGTACTGCTTGCCTCAATACGGAAGATGTCCGAAAAAAAAATACCGCATCTTGTAACAAGCTTGTGTGGCTGGACATCTGTACTGACACTTCTCTATATGACCACTAATGAAAAATCTCTGGAATACAGGGCCATCGATTATAAAAATTCAGGTGACGTTGAATACTACGGCGAAACCGACAGAGTTGTGGGTTACTGGGGAATTGCTGTTTGTGACATACCAACCACCCATTAAATAAATCTGACTAAACTAACAATAGACATATTGCATAACCAATGCCGGATAATCAACAAATAATAATCAACGAAAAATAATCAACAAAGACCATAATGCCTGATATAACCCCACAATCAACTAACCCATCAAATCCATCCCCCGGTACATTCACGTCTCCTGCAGACGGCCTTCTGCTTTCAGAAACAGATAAGCAGACCCTGTTGGACATCGCCCGCGAATCTATCCATTCGGCAGTTCTCGGAGGGAAGAAGTTCAAGGTAAATCCCGATGAATACTCCGACATGCTTAAAACTACCTGTGGTGCATTTGTAACGCTGCACAACAAAGGAAAGCTTCGCGGATGCCTCGGCCGTATGACCGGCGATCTTCCTCTTTACAAGATGATTCAGGAGATGGCAATATCAGCATCACTGTACGATTATCGTTTCACACCGGTAGGGCCTGATGAACTGTCAAAAATTGACATTGAGATATCGGTACTCTCTCCAATGACAAGGATAGACGATATTTCGGAGATTGAACTGGGGAAGCACGGCATCTATATTCAGAAAGGTGTAGATTCCGGCGTCTTCCTGCCTCAGGTTGCAACTGAAACAGGATGGAGTCGTGAAGATTTTCTTGGGCACTGCTCCCGTGACAAGGCCGGCCTGGGCTGGACAGGCTGGAAGGGAGCCGATGTATATATCTTTACAGCGACCATATTTGCATCTGCATAATGATCTGTTGATGTTTCCCATGTGTTAAGCGTCATTTTTTACAATTGGCCAACTTCCTATCTGTGAATTAATAGGTTATATATTAGGCATTTAAACAAACCCTGCGGGACTTTGCAGTAGTTTTTAGTAAGTCAAAGATTATGTGGGTGTTATAAGCATACGAAATAGAAATCCTCTAAATGTCACAAGGTAACCATCTAAATATATGAGCGTTGCTAAAAACTACTGCAACGCGACGCGTCAATCCCAGACTCCTGCTATCTTTTCGCCGCAAAATCTGCATGATCCTGCGTCAATATTCATCTCTCTTACCCGATACCCCTCTCGCTCAATTATTGTTTTTCCACACCGGGGGCAATGAGTGTTCTCGCCATGAAGGTCTGGAATGTTTCCAATGTAGACATATTTGAGTCCTGTGCTTTCTGCAATCTCCTTTGCTTTTATCAGACACTCCGGCGATGTTGGAAGTAGTTGCGTCAGCTTGTAGGTTGGGAAAAACCGGCTGAAATGGAGCGGGGTATCTTTAAATCCATTCTCGGCAAGCCATTCACACATAGCCTTTATCATATCCGGGTCATCTGTGAGGGATGGGATAATCAGGTTAGTGATTTCCAGCCAGACACCTCTCTCTTTTAATGTCAATAGTGTATCAAGCACCGGCTGAAGAGAACCCCCTGTCAGCCTATGGTATATGGAATCGTCAAAACATTTAAGGTCTATGTTGGCTGCATCGAGATACGGAATAAGGTAGAGCAGAGGTTGACGGCTAATGTATCCATTTGATATCATGACCGTTTTAACTCCTTGCTTATGTGCCTCCCTGGCAATATCATACATATACTCAAAGAAAACGGTTGGTTCTGTATAGGTAAATGCTATGCTACAAATATTGCTGAGTGCTTTGTTGGGTGATTTATCGCGCAAAGCCTCGGCCACAACATCCTGGGGCAACATTTCGTAGTTCTGTAAATTCGAAGGAGCTCTCTGTGAAATGGACCAGTTCTGGCAATTAAGACAATGAAAATTACAGCCAGCAGTAGCAAGCGAAAATATCCTTGAGCCAGGAAAGAAGTGAAACAGAGGCTTTTTCTCTATCGGGTCAACAGAAACCGAGCAGGGATCTCCATAGGCCATTGTA